>NZ_JACHVD010000014.1:0-78279 GCF_025377055.1 Acinetobacter sp. T_3_1
ATTTTAAGGCGATTGCTGATTAGCTGTATGGCATGTGTGCTGACGTGGAGAGTGCAACGTTGTACGGATGAAAAAAATAAGCAAGTCCGTGCATTTCTGGCCCGTCTATCAGGCAGACAGCAGAAAAGAGGCAAGCTGGAAAGTGCACCGGCCCTATTGGCAGGACTTTCGATTTTACTGAACACCCTTCAACTGCTCTCAGAATATTCAATAGATGAACTAAATGAAATCGCAACCATTGCATTAGGTACCTAAAGATGTGTAGATACCTATGCCTAGCAGGAGAGGGAATNCAACTGCTCTCAGAATATTCAATAGATGAACTAAATGAAATCGCAACCATTGCATTAGGTACCTAAAGATGTGTAGATACCTATGCCTAGCAGGAGAGGGAATTTAAGCCATAAAAAAGCGCCTCAAATAAGGCGCTTTTTAATGTCTAAAAATTAACGTTTCACCACAATGGAATCAATGCCACTGCGTTGCAAAGTTTGCTGTGCAATCATTGCAGCTTCCTGAGAATCATAAGGCCCAGAAATTACCCGATACCAGGTTTGACCGCCTTCAACCGATTTCACTACGTCAGCAGACAGACCATTCAGGATAATTTCGGCACGGCGTGCATCGGCACTATCTGGATCGGGATAGCTACGCACCTGCAAAATATAACTCGGCTGGTGGGCAACTGGCGCTTCAGCGCTTTCCAGACCTGGCTCGGCTGTCTCAGCTGGAGGAGCGGTTTCTGTTTCTGGAGCTTCAACAATCACCACAGTTTCTGAATTTTTAGTTTCAGGAACTGCCTGATCTGGAATAGGCGTTACTTGCTGCTGTGGCAATAAATCGTAGAAACGATAGTCCTTGTTGGTATCTTCCTGATAATGTTCAGAACTGATCTGATTTTTCGGTTTAACCGGTGCCCACGGTTTCCATAGCATCAAAGCTACCGCAAAACTCAACACAATTAAAATAACGACAAGCGTTCCCAGCCATGCAGGAATTAATGGCTTTTTCGGCTTATTCGGTCGTTCAGAGACACCGCGCTGCGTTTTTCCAAACACGTGGGATTCCTCGTGTGTTATTTTTGAATTAAATGTTTTTAAAAACAAGGTCTTATTTTTAAAATAATAATCCCTTGTTTACCCTGTTGTCTATAAAACATGAGCTAAGCTTGCATCATCAACATGACTTTCAGTCTTGCAGTGATGCAAAAGCTGGTTTTGCTTACATCGCCTCAGGAGCAGATACACCTAATAATTCTAAACCATTACGTAAAACCTGTTGTACGTTTACTGAAAGCAATAAACGGGCTTGTGTAAGTTCAGCATCATCATTGAGTACTTTATGCTCATTATACCAACCGTGGAATAATGCTGCCAATTCTTTCAGATAGTTACCGACTTGATGCGGTTCATAACTGTTGGCTGCACGAACCACGATTTCCGGGTAGGCTGCAAGTTTGGCCAGAATTTCTGTTTCTGCATCCAGCGCAAGTTTCGCCGCAAATTGACGTGCATTCGCAGCATCAAAGTTCACGCCTGTTGTCGCTGCTTTTTCTAGCATACGGCAGATACGGGCATGTGCATATTGAATGTAGTACACGGCATTGTCTTTGCTTTGCGACACAGCCAGGTCCAAGTCAAAGTCAATGTGCTGTTCAGACTTACGCATCACGTAGTAGAAACGCGCTGCATCGTTGCCGACTTCTTTACGCAGGTCACGTAAGGTCACGAACTGACCTGAACGGGATGACATCTGCACCATCTCGCCACCACGCCATAAGCTCACGAACTGAACCAGAAGCACGGTCAATTTTTTCGAGTCATAGCCCATTGCATCAATCGCTGCTTTAACACGTGCGATATAACCGTGGTGGTCTGAACCCCAGATATCCACGATATCGGTATAGCCACGTTGCAATTTGTTCAGGTGGTAAGCAATGTCAGAGGCGAAGTAAGTGGTTTGACCATTACGGCGTTTGACTACGCGGTCTTTTTCATCGCCAAATTCAGTCGACTTGAACCAGATGTTGCCATCTTGTTCGTATAAGAATCCACGTTGATCCAGGGTTTGTAGCGCTTCTTCAATTTTTTCGGTTAAAGATGCTTCACTGAACCATTGGTTGAAGGTTACACCAAATTCGCCCAGGTCATCTTTAATGTCATCCAGAATGGCTTTTAAGGCTGCTTGATGGAATACGCGATAACCTTCGCCAATCAAAGCTTGAGAGTTATGAATCAGACCATCGATGTGTTTTTCTTTATCACCGGATAATACTACTTTGTTGCCGTCAGCATCCAGTTCTTCAGCGTATTGAATATCTTCAGGTACATCTTTATATACGTCTGCAACCGGACGTACATAAGTAGTGCCGTCTTGGTTAATAATGCTTTGCGCGATTTCTTTAACGTAGTCGCCCTGGTAAGCATTTTTAGGGAAGACTAAGGTTTGACCCGTAAGCTCTAAATAACGCAGGTAGGTAGAGGTCGCCAGAATGTCCATCTGACGGCCAGCATCATTGACATAATATTCACGGTCCACTTTGGCACCGGTTGCTTCCAGCAGATTGGCAACGGTCATGCCATAGGCTGCACCCCGACCATGACCAACGTGCAGGCTAGAAGTCGGGTTTGCTGAAACAAATTCGACTTGAACGCGTTTTTCACCATTGGCTTGAGTACGACCAAATTGATCTTTTTGTGCTTGAATCTGGTCTAAAACAGCAAAGCGCTGGTCGGCATTTAAAAAGAAGTTAATAAAGCCGGGACCCGCAATTTCTGCTTTGCTGATGTCTGCTACTTCAGGAAGGCTTGCAAGAATTTTTTCTGCAAGATCACGAGGCTTCATACCTGCAGCTTTAGAACCAATCATGGCAATATTCGAAGCGAAGTCACCGTGGCTTCGGTCTTTGGTTCGCGTTAAATGACCGCTGTTATTCCAGTCGGATGGAAGTACACCTTCAGCTTGAAGAGATTGCACTGCATGATCGAGAGCTGCTTGGATTGCCGTATTCATAATCAGTCGAAAAATAAATGTCGCAGAAAAACAGCAAATATAGCAAATTTCACAGTCTTTAGGTGAACCCATTTGTATTGAATGAATCTTGTCCGACAACGAGTGCAGAATTGAAGCTGGATAAATGCTGCCAAAGATGTAAAAAAGCATGATTTAGGCTTGTTTAAACGGATCATTCACGAAGGCTTTGCTTTTTCTAGTGTGCTGATTTTATTGCCGGTACTATGCAAAAGGACTGCAAAAGCGGTCGTTCTGCCTATGCTGTCGTCAGCCTGAACCAGAGCAAAGCACGGCTTTGTTTTCTGTCAGATGCAGCTCAGGATGAGTTTGTGTGGGTGCCTTGCTCCCTGCTAAAGCGCCCAGTCAATCAAGGCACGAATAATCCCCAGCACTAAACCGATAAAACCGCCGACCACCACACCATTGACCCGGATCATGTGCAAGTCGCCACCGACTTCATTTTCAATTTTGTCGATCATTTCGCGCGAATCCCACTCATGAATGCGTTCGCTGATAAAACGGATCACTTTTTCGCTGTATTGATCACTTAAATTGACCGCAAGGCCACTCATCCGTTCATTCAGCAATTGACGTACAGCCGGATTGGAAATGATATTTTCCCCGACCTGTTGAATGGCAATACGCAGGTTTTGCGCAATGCCTGAATCTGCCTTGAGTAAATCGGCTTTAATGGCATCACAGAGGATCACTACGGCGCCACTGATAAAATTCAGTACTTGAGGGCTATCCAGCAGGGCATTTTTGGTGCGGTTTAAACGCTCACTGGCTTCACTTTCACTATCGGCCAGCTCCAGCATAAGCTGCAGGCCCATCTGTTCAATTTTTTGCCGCCACGGATGCTGCGGGTCGGCCAGCATGGATTCCACCCGTTCAATCAGTGAATCGATGGTGCGTTGCTGTACATCAATCCCAATCCAGCTGGCACCTTTGGCCAGTTTCCACACGCCTAATTCTTTGAACAGCCGGCGAGTCATTTCATGGGCTTGTTCAGGATGTGAGATCATCCATTCATGCGCCAAATCCAGTCCGCGTTGCAATACATCCTGATGGAAATCATTTTCCAGCACCGCGCGCAGCATTTCACTGGCCAGCGTGTTGATCTGGGTATTACGTACCCACTGCACACTGTTGTTTTGAATGAAATTTCCAATCTGATCCTGACCGACAAATTCAAAAATCTTGGGTACGGTTTGCTGAATCACTTGCATGACCTGGGTGTTATTTTCCGGCTTTGCCAGCCATTGTCCAATCGCCAGACTCAGATCGGTACTTTTTAGGCTTCTTTCCACCACTTGTGGAGATAAAAAGTTTTCCTGGACAAAACGCCCCATGGATTCGGCAATCCGGGCCTTATTGCGCGGAATGATTTCAGTATGATCGAGCAAGAACTTGGGAATCGGCATTTTCCCAAACGGATTGCGGAACAATACGGTAATGGCATACCAGTCGGCCAGTCCGCCGACCACACCTGCTTCGGCAGAAAGCATCAAAATATGAATGAACCAGGCATATTCAGGAATCAGCTTGGCCACCAGCATCAGCACCAGCCACGTAACGATGGCACTGATTAAGGCAATGGTGGCAAAGCGTTTACTGCGTTGCAAACTCGGTGTGGTGATTGCTTCCGCTGTGCTCATGCAAGATTCCTGTCGGTTGCTAAACTATTGTTATTTTGCCGTTTTCGGTATAGGTGGGGGCAGCACCTGGCCATTAGGACCCAGGCCATATTTTTGTCCTAAATATTTTAAAATCAAATAGGCATCAAAGGCATCGTCGGGTACTTTTTTCTGATCTTTATAACATTCAATGGTATAGGAAACCTGTACCGGGTCAATAGTCACTATACGTGGCATGTCATAAAACGGGTCAGGCCAGAAGCCGGGATAACGGCGATAATAGCCATAGGGATAGTACATCGGGCTGGAATAGACCACGGCCTGACGGGGAGGCTGGTTGCGGTTACTCGGATCATTCAGCACCTTAAAATAGCGGAAGCCGTTTTGTACTGTGGTCTGGGCGGCTTTTACCAAGGTAATTTCTTCGGCAGTGCCAAAACTCATATTGGGACGGGCCTGGAAACTGATGCGATAGCTTTGTGCATTCAGGGGGGTATTGCTAAATTGCCCGAGCTGGTCAAAAGTCAGCGGTTTTGAAGGCGTGGTTGCACAGCCTGACAAGGCCAATACCACCACCATGCTCAAGCCTAGAATGCTGTTCTTCATGTTAAACCTCCATACGATTTACTGTGCGCGGGAGGAGACACAATAAATGCTTAGAAACGACTATTCGGTTGGGTTAAAAATTCGAGCTCTTCTACAGTTGAGCTACGTGCCAGGATGTGATTGCGGTGCGGATAGCGTCCGAAACGGTCAATAATCACCTTATGCATTTTTTCGTAATCCAGATTCATGGGATTATTTAAGCGCTGAAATAATTTTAACGCGAATTCGTGAATCAGTTTCGATTCACTGTGCATAAAGGGCATGTATAAAAACGACCGTTGTTCCGGACTTAATTGTTTATCCAAATCCAGGCTAATGGCTTCTTGCGCCAGTGCCAGGGCCAAGGCATCCTGGGCGAAGGCCTGAGCCTGGTCCCGAAACAGGTTACGTGAGAATTGATCCAGAACAATAATTTCAGCTAGGCGGCCTTCAGCGGTTTGACGCCATGACCACAGCTCAGAACGTGCCGCTTTTTGGTGAATGTCCTGAAATTTTTGCTTGATCAGTGCATCAAAATCATCACTTTTAGCAAACCACAAGGGCTGAGTTTCCAGACTAAACCAGAAGTCCAAAATATCTGGATAATTCATAATATTTACAATTCCTTAGCACTTATTATTCAATACAAACACAAAATTCAGATGTCTTATAGAGTATCTTTGTGATAAAAATTTGCCAGAAATAAAATTGACGTTTTGCTTGAAAACTATACAGGGTGTAATGTAGCAGCCAAAAATCACGTTATACTGATATAAACTGATGATTTTATTTTAGTAGTTTTATTTAGTAGTTATCTTCCGATAAGCGAGATTGTTAATGAGTCAACCCGAATCGACCTCTCAAGTTGTGGTACCAACTTGGGTGGATTCTTCGCTGTTTAAGGGCATGTTGCGCGGTATTGAACGTGAAAGCCTCCGTATGCAAAGCAATGGCTTTCTATCCCAAGCATCACATCCTCAGGCACTTGGCTCTGCTTTAACACATCCGCATATCACCACGGACTATTCCGAAGCCCTGATGGAGTTTATTACTCCTCCACAAGACAGCATTGAAAAAGCACTCGATTATTTGGCCGATATTCATGCGGTAGCGCACCGTCAGTTGGAAAATAGAGAAAAACTCTGGCCCTTGTCGATGCCCTGCATGCTGGACGATGACGAAGAAAACATTCGTTTAGCCCAATATGGCAGCTCCAATATTGGACGCTTCAAGACCTTGTATCGTCGTGGTCTGGGCGTGCGTTATGGTCGCCGTATGCAGACCATTTCCGGCGTACATTACAATTTGTCTTTTCCGGATCAAGTGTTTGAAGCACTGCAACAGCATGAAAACGATGAAGCGCTAAAAAGCCTCAGTTTGCAGGATTATCGCAGTCACCGTTATTTTGGCTTGATCCGTAACTTTATCCGTTTAACGCCTTTGGTGATGTTCCTGGTCGGAGCCAGCCCTTCGGTTTGTCAGTGTTTCATGACCGGGCGTGACCATCATCTGTTGCCTTTATTAAAAGGCACCCTGTTCTTGCCTTATGCAACAGCACTGCGTATGGGCAATTTCGGTTATCAGAATTCTGCACAGAAGCAATTGGGCATTCACTACAACAATCTGTCGGGTTATCTGGACGGTTTGCAGAAAGCCGTGAAAACACCTTATGCGCCTTTTAGCCGTTTAGGGCTAAATGATGAACAGGGTGAACCCATTCAAATTAATGATCATGTGCTGCAAATTGAAAATGAATACTACAGCCTGGTTCGTCCGAAACAGGTGCCTCAAGCAGGAGAAACCCCATCCCAGGCGCTGAAAAATCGCGGGGTGGGTTATGTTGAACTGCGTGCAGTCGACGTCAATCCGTACAGTCCAATCGGAATTGATGAAAATACGGCAGCATTTCTGGAAGTCTTGGCGCTGCATTGCCTGGTACAGGACAGCCCCGATTTGCTCGATCCGGAACAGGAACAGATTGAACGTAATCAGGCCGAAGTGGTCAATCGTGGCCGTGCACCGAATGCCACTATTGTGGATGCGGCTGGAAAACATCCGATTGAAGACTGGGCACGTACGCAGGTCATCAAAATGCAGCCTTGGGCTGATTTACTGGATGCCGCCTATAGCACCCGGATGTATTCAGCAGCCTTGGCGGTCATGCTCAACCGCATTGATGAGGTGGATGAAACTCTGTCAGCACAAGTGATTGCCGATACTTTAGAATATGGTGGGACATGGGGTTTTGGTAGTATGATGGCGCTGCAACATGCAGCAACTTATGAACAGCACCCTTTAAGCCCGGATACGCTGGCTTATTTTGATGGTTTGGCGGGGCAGTCATTGCAACAGCAACAGCAACTGGAACAAGATACGAGCATCAGTTTTGAGCAATATCTTGCCGATTATCGATAAAAATTAAGAGGATTTGCCATGCAATGGAGTTATCGCTTCGTGAGTGGTTTTTTATTTTTAGCTAGTGTCGCGGGGATGGCATTTGCGTTGTATTTAGAGCATGGACAAGGGCTTGAGCCTTGTCCACTCTGCGTTTTTCAGCGTATAGGGCTAATTGGGCTGGGGATCATTTCCCTGATCGCTTTCCTGCATAACCCCATTTCAAATGTGTTTAAGCGTTTTTATGCTTTGTTGGGTACGCTTAGTATCCTCTGGTCCGCAGGGGTGGCTGCACGTCATGTCTGGCTGCAAAATTTGCCACCCGATCAGGTGCCGAGTTGTGGTCCAGGCTTAGATTATTGGCTCGATACCTTGCCATTAAAGTCGGTATTTGAACAGGTGCTGAAAGGTTCGGGTGAATGTGCCAAAGTAGACTGGACCTTTTTGGGACAATCTCTTCCGGTATGGTCCTTGGCTTTCTTTGCGGTACTTGCCTTGATCAGCTTGTGGCAACTGTTGCGTCATTATCTAGGGGCGAACAATAAAACAGCCAAGAAAAAATAAAGCTATGCATAAAAAAGCCAACTGAACGTTGGCTTTTTTATTGTTGACTTAAGTCAGTGCAATACCTGATAAATCTTCCAGCTGCATGCGGTATTCATGCACTTCTTCTTTGACCTGTTCATTTTGCGGCGGGTAGAACCATTTTGCAATCTGTTCCGCCACACTGGAATGATAGTGAATTTCAAAATGACTTAAGCCATAAAAGATCGCTTTGTGTGATTCCGGCACTTTCAGTTGAAAACGCGGATTGGGATGTTCACCTAAAGCACTTTCCACACTGACCAGATAGTCCCCCAACACCTTTAAGGTTCGGTTCTTTTTATTTTCATATTCAATGGTGCCTGCAACCAGATAGGTATTGATATGTTTTGGCAGGGGAGCCGGTTTACGGTTGTCATCCATGCCGCCAATCCGGGCGTGATTATGCTCCCAGTCATCATCACGCACACTGCCATAGCGCAAATCCAGAATGCCATTGCTGCGGATATTGACAATATGCCGGATGATTTTCACAAAGGGAAAATGCCCCAGTTTGTCTTGCAGGATAAACCCGAAACGTTCCAAGACTGCGCCATGGTGCGGTGAACCCAGGCAGACCAGGTTTTCGGTCAGATGTATCCATTGATACATGTTCTGTTTGCCGTAAAACAGGGCGCTGCGCGAGACCAGACCGCCCATGCTGTGGCCAATTAAATCAATACTGGTAATGCGCGGATTGCGACGAATCAAGTCTTCCAGCGTATGGGAAAGACTACGGCCATTGGCCGAGATACGCCGTCCGCTATTGTAATTCAGGTACAGCATGGTGTTATTGCCACGTTGCGCCAGCAATTTCTCGCCAATACCGCCGTATTGCGTGTTGCTCCAGCCCAGATGATTCATGCACAAGCCATGTACAAAAATGACCACGCGACCGGATAAATCGCCCTTTTGCAGCCCGCCGTAATGGTCATACAGCACCATCGGCAGTGCCATCGGGTTCTGGTATTTTAATAAGTAATCACCCAGCACCCCGTTGAGCACCCCGACCAGAAAATGCAGGTTAGGCGTGAGCGGCTTGTCATGTAATTTTGGGTATTTTTCAATAATTTGACGTAGGCCTGGTGCCAATAAATAGTTGCCGTAGTTGAGCAGGGTGTCGAAGGACAGCTGGTAGAGTTTGTCGATATAAGGAATTTTTTGCAATTTTTTCGAGCGTTGCTCACTCATGCCAAACATGCTAATTAAAATTTCGCGTTGAATCGCCTGGATCAGCTCCTGCATGACGTCGTTTAGACGGGTTGTCACCAATTGTGCGAGACCTTCCAATACATCAGCTTGACTGGGCGGTGTACGGTCCCATCTACAATAGGTTTCATGTAATGGGGTTAAACTCGGCATTTGACCTGTCCTTTTTGTGACCATGTTTCCCAGACCCTTTATTTTTTTTTGGGATCACGGTATAAACTCTTAGCTTTTCATTTTATATCGTTCATCTGGAACAGTTTTTACAATAACGATGATTGAGCTTCAGTATTAATTTTTTTGTCTGACAATCCTTGTTATATCTACATTAAAACAGATAGGCAGCTAAGACTTAGGCATAAAATAAATCTAGTTTAAATTTGATAATGATGCAATAAAAACCATGAACATCATTTATTTACATGGATTTCAAAGCAGTGCTTTATCCATAAAAGGCCAGCAAATTAAAGACTACTGTCAGCAGCAGGGCAATCTTCAGGTACATCTGCCGGATCTCAACATGCCTCCAGCGCAGACAATCGCGCATGTGGCTGCCATGATTGAAAGTCTGGACCAGGTGGTGCTGGTAGGGAGCAGTCTGGGTGGCTTTTATGCGACACAGCTGGTCGCAAAGTATAGCGTGCCGGCTGTTTTAATTAATCCCGCTATGCGACCATGGCAACTGTTTCGAGACTTGTTTGGTGTCGAGCAGATCCCCTATGTGGTCAGTGAAAAATGGACCCTGGATCATACCCATCTTGATCAGCTTGAGCAGATGGCTGTGCCATTTGTGCAAGATGCGGACAAAATTTTAGTGTTATTACAACAAGGTGACGAAGTTTTGGATTATCGTGAAGCACAGCGCTATTATAGCAATGCTTCGCATCAGTCCATGCTGATCACGGAAGCAAATGGCAACCATGCGATGGAAAATTTCGCAGACAAAATACCGATGGCATTACAGTTTTTATCGGATTGTATAAATTAAGGAAGCAGTACAACGTGTCTCAATATACGGCTCAATCACTTGAAGTTTTATCTGGTTTAGATCCGGTACGTCGTCGTCCGGGTATGTATACCGATACCACTCGTCCAAACCATTTGGCGCAGGAAGTCATTGATAATGCTGTGGATGAGGCACTTGCCGGACATGCCAACAAAATTACCGTCACGGTGTATAAAGACGGTTCCCTGTCGGTTGAAGACAATGGCCGGGGGATGCCGGTGGATATCCATCCGGAATATGGCCAGAGCGGGATCGAAATCATTCTGACCAAGCTGCATGCCGGCGGTAAATTCAGTACCGATAACTACCAGTTTTCCGGCGGTTTGCATGGCGTGGGCATTTCAGTGGTGAACGCGCTGTCGACTCGTGTGGAAGTCGAGGTACAGCGTCAGGGCAACCTGTATAAAATGGCCTTTGAACACGGCGAGCCGGTTGCTCCGCTTGAGGTGCTGCAAGGTAAAGCACCGAAACGCGCGACAGGAACCACGGTACATTTCTGGCCGGAAGCCAAATATTTTGATTCGCCCAAGTTTGCTTTAAAAGCGTTAAAACATAATTTAAAAGCCAAGGCCGTTTTAGCGGCAGGTTTGGAAATCAATTATGTTGACCAGATCAATGATGAAAAGATCAGCTGGCAGTTTGAAAATGGTCTGGTCGACTATTTAATGGATGAGCTGGAAGACCGTGAAATCATTCCGAGTCCCGCTTTTGTGGCCAGTGGTGAAGCCGAACGTGCCAGTGCCGAATTTGCGATTTGCTGGAATGCCGAAGGCGGCGAACAGATTCAGGAAAGCTATGTCAACCTGATTCCTACTGCGCAAGGCGGTACCCATGTCAACGGTCTGCGTTCAGGGGTCACCGATGCCATGCGCGAGTTCTGTGAACTGCGCAATCTGTTGCCGCGCAATCTGAAACTGTCTGCCGAAGATGTCTGGGATGGAGTGAACTACATTCTGTCGTTAAAATTTCAGGAACCACAATTTTCCGGTCAAACCAAAGAACGCCTGTCGAGCCGTGAAGCATCTAGTATTGTGCTCAATATTGCCAAAGATGCCTTTGCACTGTGGCTGAATCAAAACTCAGACATTGCCATGCAGCTGGCTGAATTGGCAATTGCCAAGGCAGGTCGCCGTTTAAAAGCGGCGAAAAAAGTTGAACGCAAGAAGATTGTTTCCGGGCCTGCATTACCGGGCAAATTAGCCGACTGTGTCGGACATACCCTGGAAGAATCGGAACTGTTTATTGTGGAAGGGGATTCTGCAGGCGGTTCTGCCAAGCAGGCACGTGACAAGAATTTCCAGGCGATCATGCCCATTCGCGGGAAAATTTTGAATACCTGGGAAGTATCCTCTGATGAGGTCTTGGGTTCTCAGGAAGTACATGACATTGCCATTGCCATTGGGGTTGATCCGGGCAGTGATGACCTGTCAGAACTTCGTTACGGTAAAATCTGTATTCTGGCCGATGCCGATTCGGATGGTTTACATATTGCGACCCTGCTCTGTGCCCTGTTTGTAAAACACTTCCCGGCCATGGTCGAAGAAGGGCATCTGTTTGTGGCCATGCCGCCCTTATTCCGTATCGATGATGCTAAAGATGTGCACTATGCACTGGATGAAGAAGAGCTGGAAAGCATTTTGAAAAAATGCAAAAGCAAAAATCCGCAAATCACCCGATTCAAAGGTCTGGGTGAAATGAATGCCAGCCAGTTACGTGAAACCACCATGGACCCGAATACCCGTCGTCTGGTGCAGCTTGATCTGGACGATGCGCATTTTACCGCAGGTCTACTGGATAAACTCCTGGCGAAAAAACGCTCGTCAGACCGTAAACACTGGTTAGAACAGAAAGGTAATCTGGCGGATTTAGCAGTTTAGTTTTTATTTGAATGCATACACATCTATCTATGAAGAAGCTCGCAAGTGCGGGCTTTTTTTATGTGTTTAAATTGAGTTGCATCAACACCAGATCACGCCATTTTCCAAATTTTTGTCCAACTTCTGGCATATAACCCGTCTGCTTAAAGCCTAATTTTTCATGGAATACAATTGATGCCTGATTTTCATGATCAATCGCAGCGACCATCACATGAATATGATTTTGCCGTGCATGATCAATCAGTTTTAGCATTAAGGCTTTGCCCAGACCTTGCCCGCTAAAGTCCGGATGAATAAAGACGGAATGTTCAACCGTGTGTTTAAACCCGGTAATTTGACGAAAAGATGAATAATCGGCATAGCCTGCGATGTGTTTAGTCTCTGAATGTTCAGCAACAAATAGTGGAAATTGCTGCTCAGCAAGGTCTTTAAACCAGCTCTGAAAATCCTCAATAGACTTTGGGGTGCTATTCCAGGTCGCAGTGCCATTTAAAATTTCAGCATTATAAATTTTAAGAAGGTGTTCCAGGTCTTGTGTTTGAGCGGGACGAATCAGAAAGTCCATGAGCATAGGCCGAACGAATCAATAGACTCAGGATTTTAGAAATAAACCTGATTTTCAGCAATAAAAAAGCAAGACCGAAGCCTTGCTTTTTCAACCTTCACAACGAGGTGCTTAGAAGTGGTATTTGACCAAAGCGCTGACGTCATTTTGATCGACGCCTTGAATACCAAATTTGTTGTTCCAAACCGAGTGTTCAACACCCACGTATAGTTTGGTTTTAGGGGAGATGTGCTTGCCGACATTCCATTTGTATTGGCTGGTCCAGTTCAGCTCGCTTGCTTGAGCGCCTTTTTCAGCTGTTGACCAATCCAGGAAGGCATCTACCAGGAAATCTTCAGAACCTAGTTTAAACGGAACGGCATAAGTGATCGTCATTTGATAATCATCTTTAGTGAAAGCTGATTTCGAATCGTTATCTACTTTATAGAAGTTCACATTTGCATACTGGGTGTATGGAATATCTAAAGCGAAACCAATACCGTACAGGAAGTTATTAAACTCTTGGTTTTGATCGTATCCTGCATTATGTTCCCAAGTTGTCGCAATAAGGACATCTTTAATTGGACCAAAAGAAAGGTCTTTTCCAGATACTTCGCCTAAGCTTAAACGTGGCGCTAACTCGAAATATGTATTTTGTTCATCATTGCCATCCAATTGATGGTCAACGAAGAAGAATACATCAGAATATTTAAGTTTAGCTGCATATTCTGCAGTAACAGTTGTACGGTCTTCAGTACCTACTTCATAGTTTTCACCATAAAGACCAGTCAAGCTGAAATCTTGCCATACTACAGGTGAAGCTTGAGTGAATGCAGCAGCTGGAGCCAATGCACATGTAGCAAAAATTTGTGTAAGTTTCATTAAAAAATATCTCCCCCGAGAAGCACACAAAGGATACAGATTCTTAAGTAAAAATAAAGCCAAAATTGATCAATGGTTAAAAAAATCGTCTATTTTGCTCAGATCACTTATCATCAAAATGACGACACAGCTTTGATACCCAAAAATACATGTTGATAAAAAAAGTAAAATGGTTGCAGGAGAGAATTTTATCTTCAAATAAATAATGTGATATTTATCAAACTATTTTATCGGAAAAGTCAAATCACCTATTCTTTATAGGGTATTTAAAAAAATATCAAAATACTACTTGCATAAGCTTCACCTAGACCCTTATATTCAAAGCATAAGGACACGAATCTGCAGACTCAAAAGTGTTCATCGTTCAATGTGGAGGAATTCGTTCCAGACTGATTTGAAGATGCTCAGCGCTGTTGTTAACAGCAAGGTGAAACGTGCCAAGATAAGAAGTTTTGCACAAAAAAGATTTGATGAATAAAGAGGATGAAATTATATGAACATTGAAATCCGTACCGATAAAAACATCCAAAATAGTGATCGTTTAATTACTTATGTTCGTGCAGAACTGAATGCTGAATTCCAACGCTATAGCGAACGTATTACCCATTTCTCGGTTCATTTCAGCGATGAAAATGGTGCCAAAGGTGGTGCAGATGATATTCACTGCATGATCGAAGCACGCCCGGCAGGCTTGAAACCGGTGGTGGTGAATCATCATGGTCATAATATCGATACTGCCATTCATGGCGCTATTGACCGCTTAAAACGCAGTTTAGAACATTTATTTGAGAAAATAGATGATCCGCGCGCTGCAGTGCCGGTACTTGCTGAAACTGCTGAAGCCAGTGATGTGGATGATGCAAATCATTAAGCGCAATTTTGCTTAGGTAATAAAAAAGCTCTTCGGAGCTTTTTTTATGGGCTTTTTAATCTGCTATTTCTGCACAAGTCAAAAGGCATTAAAAAATATAATCGGTATAGATTTAGCTAAAACAAATGACAGTTTATTCGGCATAATAGTCAAAAAATGATTGAAGAGTATTTTCTCCATGTTAACAGCGCAACAACAAGTCTTTGTACAGGCAATAGAAGAACTGGATCTTGCCCAGGTGCAACGTCTTTTGGCAGAAGGTCTCGATCCGAATTTTATTGATCTGGAAAAAGGGCCGGCCATTTCTGTCTGGTCCGATGGTTTGTTCAAATGGTGGGAGCATATTTGCGAAGCCTATGAAGCCGGTTCACCTTTATCTGAACAAGAAAAACAGCAGAATCTGGCGGTTCATCTTGAAATTTTAGAGGCACTTATTCAAGCCAAAGTCAATTTACATTTATGGGATGCCGAAGAGCTGTATGGTCCATTATGGGATGCCGCCAGCTCTGCCTGCGTACCTGCCGTAAAACGTTTGCTGGATGAAAAAGTAGACCCCAACACCAAAGATGAAGATGGCCAGACCATATTATCTTCGATTAGTGATTTATTCTTTGACTGTGATTTTGATGAAATCAACTGGTCAGAAGCCTTGGCCGAAGAAAAGCAAACTTTAGAATTGCTCCGTAGTCATGGGGCCAAAATGACTAAAGAATTAACATAATTAGTGAGACAACTCATGTCAGTAGTAAAAACAGTAGGTTTCATTTTTGCGGCGGGTTTCAGTATCAATGCCATGGCTGCCGATTTTTCTTTTGACCGTCCAGGTGCGGGAATAGGCACAGGGATTACTCCAGTCGGTCAGCTGGCATGGGAACAAGGCTTACCCAGCCTCAGCTATTCAGAAAGTAGCGATGAAAACGGAATCAAAGTGAAAAATACCACTTTAAATGCCGACATGTTGTTGCGTACCGGTTTAGCGCAAGACCTTGAGTTGCAGTTGGGCTGGCAAGGTCCATCCTGGTCAAAAACCAGAACCGCAGGTCAGTCTTTTGAAGAAGACGGTCTGGGTGATGTCAGCATTGGGGTGAAAAAAGCCATTAATCTGGATGATGAAAAGCTGTCTATGGCCATTTTAGCCGAAGCGATTCTTGCAACCGGCAATGATGGTTTTAGCAATCAGGATGATATTTACAGTCTGACTTCGGCTGTCGCTTATGAGTATAGTGATTTAATTCGTACCTCTATGACCATGCGTTATGAAGCGCAAAACAGCAATTGGGCGGTGACTGCAATACCGAACATTGAATATAAGATTACCGATAAATTGTCCGGTTTTTCTGAACTGGTCTATCGCAAAGCTGAAAGTCAACACTATGAATATGCACTGGGTTCCGGACTGGTTTATGCGCTGAATGAGCGTATGCAAATGGATGCCAGTATTGGGGTAGACTTAAATGGTCGAGATAAAAATTATCAATCAGGTTTGGGCGTTTCTTTCCTGTTTTAATTCAAAAATAAACTGATATGAAAAAGCATCTTCAAGAGCTTGGCTGGTGGTTTCGGTTCGCTATATGCGGATTGATCGGTAGTGTGATTTTATTGTGCTCCATGACCCTGCAGGCGCAGGAGCAATTGCTTGCAGCCGAGGATGCTTTTTCTTTGAGTGTTGAATCCAGCAGCACACATGAAGCTCAGCTGAGCTGGACAATTCCGGATCGCTATTATTTATATCAGCATAAATTTGAAGTCCGGCAAGGGACGCAAAAGCTGGCTTTAAATTTGCCGCCAGCGACCGATTTGCATGATGAAAATTATGGCCATACCCAGGTCTATTTTCACCAGGTCCAATTTAAGGTTCCCACCGAAGCCTCGAAAACCTATCAGGTAACGTGGCAGGGCTGTGCCCAGGACCGGATTTGCTATCCACCGCAGACCATTGAGTTTCAGACCGATATTGACGGTTTGGTGCTGCTGCAAAATCAGGCCAGAGCAAGCAAGCGTCTGCTGGATCTTTCTGCATCGTCAAACAGTTCTGTCACTGGTCAAAATACGTTGAGTGCTGGACAGAATAACCTCCAACCGACAGTAAGGCCTGTCACACAAGATACTGCAAAGGATCAGATGTGGTCGGAAACACTGGCTGAAAGCTCTTTGGTGTATGGCTTATTGCTGTTTTTCGGTTTAGGCATCTTGCTGGCTTTTACACCATGTTCATTACCGATGCTGCCCATTTTAACCTCGCTGATTGTCCGGGACAGTAAAGGGCTGAAAGCCTGGATGATTGCCCTGGTGTTTGTTTGCAGCATGGCCATGGTCTATGCAGTTTTGGGCTTAATCGCTTCATCTGCCGGTTTGAACTTTCAGCGCTGGTTACAGCAGCCTTCCACCCTGATTGCTTTCAGTGGGTTATTTGTTTTATTTGCCCTGAATTTATTCGGTTTATTCGAAATTAAATTACCGCAAGGCTGGCTTAACCGCCTGGATCAGGCCCAATCGCTACAAAAAGGCGGCAGCCTGATTGGAGCAAGTGTCATGGGGATGATCTCGGCACTGCTGGTTGGACCCTGCATGACCGCGCCGCTGGCCGGTGCACTGTTATTTATCTCCCAGAGCCAAAGTCAGTGGCAGGGGGCAATTTTGCTGTTCACCTTGGGTTTTGGCATGGGAACGCCCTTGCTACTGGCCAGTGTCCTGGGGTCCAGGGTGCTGCCTAAAGTCGGGCTGTGGATGCACCAGATTAAGGTGCTGTTTGCCTTTATCATGTTGGCCCTAGCCCTGTATTTTATTCGTCCGCTTATTTCCGAGGCCTGGCTGCAATGGGCGGGCTTAGGTTTAGGCATTGCTTTTATTGCGTATATCTTTTTTCGCATCAGGCAACAAAGTCCACTTCGGGCCTTATATATAATTGTCTTGCTCGTGGTGATGCCTTATCTGGCTTATACTCAATATCAACACAGCCAGCGGTTTTTTATCGGACAGAGCACCACCCAGGCCACCTGGCATGTGGCAAAAACAGCGGATGAATTTCAGCAGTTGCTCAGCAGTGTGCCTTCCAATCAGGCGATTATTATTGATGTCTATGCAGACTGGTGTGTGGCCTGTCAGCCAATTGAACATCGGGTGTTAAAATCGGTTCAAGTCCAACAAGCCCTTGCGCCACATTTTCTGATTAAACTGGATTTGAGTGACTATGATGCAACGCATCAAGTCTTGTTGAATCAATGGGATATTTTAGGACCGCCCACCTATTTATTCCTGGATGCAAAGCAGCGGGAAATTCGGGGTTTACGTCTGACCGGTGCTTTTAGCGAGACTGAATTACTGAAACAGCTCGAGCTGTTTCAACAGCATATGGGATCATAATCTGATGTATCAGCTCTATATTGCCAATAAAAATTATTCCAGCTGGTCAATGCGCCCGTGGCTGGTGTTGCAGGCTTTTCAGTTGCCTTTTCAGGAAATCATGATACCGTTTCCCGTGGAACGGAACACGGGCACATTCAAGCAGGATGTATTGGCCATTAACCCCAATGGTAAAGTACCGGTATTGATTGATCATGACCTGATGCTGTGGGATTCGCTGGCGATTTGTGAATATCTGGCAGAACGGCACCCCGATCAGCATTTATGGCCGCAAGATGTCAGGCAGCGGGCACGAGCACGTTGTATTGCGGCGGAAATGCACAGCGGATTTTCCGGTTTGCGCAATGCCTGTGGCATGAATATCCGTGCCCATTTAGCCGATGTGGGGAAACGTTTATGGCAGGACAATGCCGAGCTTAGGCAAGATGTGGCACGTATCGAGCAGATCTGGTCAGAACGTCCAGAGGTGAACGGTTTTTTATGCGGTGACTTTTCAATTGCCGATGCATTTTATGCCCCGGTCGTGACGCGGCTTATGACCTATGCCTTACCGGTGAACGAGTCTACACGGCAATATATGCACACCATGCTGCAACATCCGGCCATGCAACTGTGGATGGAAGGCGCGTTGCAAGAACAAGCCTGGGTGAATTATTTAGAATCGTATCAACAGCAGCCGCTTTAGCAGGGCTTGGGTTCAGTAAAAAATTCTTCCTGGTAACATTTGACCTGATTGCGTCCGCTGGCTTTGGCTGCATACAGCGCCTTATCTGCCTGGCTGAGCAATTGTTGCGAATTTAGGGAGTGGCTGGATAGTGCGATGCCAAAACTGGCGGTGACCGGAATGATCTGTCCTGAATCACTGCATAAATGAAGCTGTTGAATGGCGTGACGACAACGCTCGGCAATAATTTGTGCCTGTTCCAGAGAAGAATGATTCAAAATCAGAATAAATTCTTCTCCGCCAAAGCGACCGACCACATCACTATCCCGAATAATCTGTGACAGGACTTGACTGACCTGAATCAGGGTTTCATCGCCTTTATCATGCCCGTATTGGTCATTAATGCGCTTGAAATGATCGAGGTCAATTAACACCAGGGCATAAGATGTACTTGGCTTGCGTTCCAGTTTTTCCAGAACGTAATTGATGCTGCGCCGGTTAAGTGCATTGGTTAAGGGGTCAACCTGACTTAAATGCTGAATCAGTTTTTCCCGGTGGCGCCATTGGCTCAGTAAAATCTCAAATAAAATCAGGCAGGTAATTAAGATTGGCACGATGAAATACATCATACTCAGAACCCAAAACATATTTTGGTAGGGCAGAGTATCTAGATGAAACAATGGACCGTAACTGATTTGACCTTGCAGACTTAAATACCCGCAAACCAGTAAAAATAATGTGGCGGGGATGAGCGCGCAATAAACGATTTTACGCTTAAACAGCACTAAGCCTACAGTGAGCAGGCACATGTAAGTGATCATGGTGGCAGGACTGAGCACGCCGACCACATAACCATCACGACAGAGTGAAATAACTAAAGTACCTACAGATATATAGGGGAGGTATTGCTTTACCCAGGCTTTTTTACGCCAGATCGAACATGTGTAAATCAGCCCAATAAAGATGGTCAACATCAGAATATTCATTTTCAGCTGCAGTTTGAGCAAGGGTAAATTTACCCAAGGCCAGACTTCAGGCGATAAAAGTACCAATACTTTCCAGATAATCCAGATCAGATGCACCGAACTTCCTAAAATCAGCATCAAAATGCATTTGTTCAGGACACTCCAGTTCATTACGCCCCCGTCTTCTAACAGGTATTTCGCAATTTTTTCTTTGAACGAGATGATGTGATTCGGTGAAAAGATTGGCTTCATTCGATAGATATAATCCCTAGGTCTTTAAATCATAAATTAATGTGAATTGAGTAGATTTATTTTTAATAAATCACAACATAGCACGTTTTTTCAGCAATAGTCATACCTATTTTTTGTACTTTTAAGTCTGAAAAATATTTTGATCTGAATTACTATTGTATTAAATATAGAACGTTGTGTTG
This sequence comes from Acinetobacter sp. T_3_1, assembly GCF_025377055.1. NCBI lineage: Bacteria > Pseudomonadati > Pseudomonadota > Gammaproteobacteria > Moraxellales > Moraxellaceae > Acinetobacter > Acinetobacter sp. T_3_1. The sequence continues at coordinate 20,023 of NZ_JACHVD010000014.1, forward strand.
TATGTAAATCTATTATTCTATTTTTATGGACCGATTAAAATGTCTACATTGAATAAATAGAGATGAAGGTAACAGGCATGAAAGTTTTACATATCGATTCCAGTATTTTAGGTGAGAATTCTGTTTCACGCCAATTGAGTCAGGCGATTGTCACTCAACTGCAAGCCAAGCATGCAGATGCAAGCGTAGAATATCTAGATCTGGCGAAACAGCCCATTCCACATTTGACCGCTGAAATTTTGATGGGGCAAGATGCTGAACAGGCAGCCTTAGGCGAAAAAATTATTCAGCAATATCTGGATGCTGACGTGGTCGTGGTGGGTGCGGCAATGTATAACTTTGGTTTGCCTTCTACGCTAAAAGCCTGGATTGACCGTATCAGTGTGGCGGGTAAAACTTTCAAATATACTGAAAATGGTCCTGTCGGTTTGGCGGGCGAAAAAAAAGCCTATATCGCCAGCAGTCGTGGCGGCGTGTATGGTGAAAATAGCCCGGCAGATTTCCAGGAAGGCTTTTTGAAAACAGTATTTAACTTTACCGGTGTGAATGATGTTGAAATTATTCGTGCTGAAGGCGTCAATATGGGCGCAGAGTTAAAAGATCAGGCAATTGCCAGTGCTTTGGCTCAGGTAAAAAGCCTGTAATTTGCAATGATTCCATCCCATGATTCCTCTTTGGTCAGCTTCGGCTGACCTTTTTTATGGAGAATGTTGAAGTTGCTGATTAAATTTAGCTTTGATCCAGTGCATGGGCAAACTCGGCCAGGTCGGCCAGGGCCTGCTTGGCTTCATCAAACCAGGCATAGAACATCTGAAAATTGTGCCACATGCCGGTGTAGAGTTTAAAGGTGACTTGTACATTGGCCTGCTCGGCTTTTTCTTTAAAGCGCTGTGCATCGTCCAGCAGAATTTCTTTGGATCCTACCTGCACCAGCGTCGGGGGTAATCCGGTTAAATCTGCAAATAGAGGAGAAATTGAGGGATGTGATTTATCCATCGATTTCGGGACGTAATAATCAATCCCGGTTTCTAAGGTTTCAATGGACAATAAGGCATCATGTTTCTGGTTATAGCGTAAGGATTCACTGGTGAGGGTTAAATCTAAAAAGGGTGACAACAGCATCAGACCGCTGACCTGAGGCAGCTCTTCATCACGAATCTTAAGGGCCAAGGCCAAAGCCAGATTGGCACCGCAGGAGTCACCAGACAAAATGATATCCTTGGCCTGTATGCCCTGAACCAGCAAAGTATTGTAAATATCAAACAGTGCATCCAGGGCTTCAGGAAAAGGCTGTTCAGGGGCCAAAGGATAATCTACATGCAGCGCTTGCATCTGGGTGCGTGCCACCATGTCAGATACAAATGCCCGATGAGTATTTAAAGACCCTAAAAAGAATGCGCCGCCGTGAATATGTAAAATAAGCTGGGTAACGTCATTGTAAGGTTTGATTTCTTCAGCACGTAAACCGGCAAGACGAATGGGGCGAATACGGACATTTTTATTCTGCGGAAATAGACGGCACATTTGTTCAATGGCAAAACGTGCTGAACTTGGCGCTAAGTTAAACTGGCTTGGCAGACGGATGGTGGTTTTTAAAAAACTTTCTGTAATTAATTGTTTCCATAACGGACTTATCTTCATGTTTTTTCCATCTTCTTATGTCTTTTGGGGGATAACTGGATATTTACCAATTCAAGTTACAAGATTACACTAAACGGTCACACGGAAAAATTGCAAATATGTTGTGACTTTTTAATACTAAGGCCGTCTACACTAGACTAGGAAACGAAAAAAAATGAAAAAAATTGCTCTTGCATTAGGATTGCTTGGATTAACAGCTTTGGCGAATGCTGCTGATCCTTTAAATGGAACAGTTTGGAAAACGATTGACGATAAAACAAAACAACCCAAAGCAATCGTAAAATTTACTGAACAAAAAAATGGCACATTGTCTGCGAGTATTCAAAAAGTTTTGACGCCGGGCGAAGAACAGGCATGTAAAAAATGTGAAGGTCCTTATCACAATAAATCTTTAAAAGGTTTAAAGATTGTTCACGGTCTTAAAAATGTCGGTGGTACAAGTTATGAAGAGGGTACCATTCTTGACCCTTCTTCAGGCAAAACCTATAAACTAAAAGGTGAACTGGAAAATGGCGGTAAGACCCTGGAATTACGCGGTTTTATTGGCGTATCCGTTTTAGGTCGTAACCAGACCTGGATTCGCGCAAACTAAGTGTGCTGAGCCAAATGGATTAAACAAAAAAAGCCTGACTTTCTCAGGCTTTTTTTAATATGGGGAAGTAGGCTTACTTTAATGCCCGATATGCGTCTTCATCAAAGCCCACGATATATCCTGAAGCAGTTTCAAGCACTGGACGTTTGATTAAGCTGTTATGGCTGGTGAGCGCTTCAATCAGATTTTCTTCACTGCTTAAAGCGGTTTGTTGTTCCGTTTCGCTCAGTTTGCGCCAGGTGGTGCCTTTTTTATTGAGGATAAGCTCCTGACCTTTGGCATCCAGCCATGTTTTTACCGTTTCAGCCGCAATGCCTTGCTTCTTGTAATCGTGAAACTCATAGGCAAGACCGAGTTCGTTGAGTAGATCAAAGGCTTTTTTCATTGAATTGCAGTTTTTGATGCCATAAATCTTTAGCATAAGTGAATCGTTCCATTTTCTCTTATGCGATAGCGTAGCGAAAATTATCCAGAAGCTCTAGCGTGAATTAACAGGATTAAAATTAAAAAATTCAGCTGTCATCAAACTGACATTCAGATCTGTAATGATAAAGCCATACATAAGAACCATATGATTATTCTAAATATGGAAAATAGAAAAAATAGGGAAATAGAAAAGAAAAATAAAGATGATGAAAAGAGAAAACCCGCATTTAATCATCCTGATCATGCGGGTCTCATTTCAACGTCCATTGTCACATCCTTGCAAAATAAGCTACCGAAGTGGTTTATTCTGTTTCATCCTACGGCGTCCTATCCCTTTTCAGTCTTCCTGACTTATCCCTGTGCCGTGCGACAATAATGCACTTAAAAGATGTATATAAAAAGCAACAAATTCGACATCTTTTGTAATCTATACGCTGGTATTGAGTGAACAGGTGTCCACTCAATACCACATGATCAGTTATATTTTATAATCAATTATCACAGGTGCATGGTCGCTAAACCAGGTCTCTTTATAGACCCAGGCATTGACGGTACGGGCTTTCCAGTCCGGTGAGCAGGCCTGGTAATCAATGCGCCACCCGACATTTTTGGCACGTGCCTGTCCGCGATTGGACCACCAGGAATAAAGTTCAGCTTCTTTACGCACTTCACGGAAGGTATCGACATAACCCAGATCATCATAAATATGGTCGAGCCAGGCGCGTTCATGCGGCAGGCAGCCTGAAGATTTCTGGTTGCCCGACCAGTTTTTAATGTCAATGCGTTTATGCACAATGTTGTAATCGCCGCAGACAATGATCGATTTATCTTCATCCCGCCATTGTTTGAGAATGTCTTGGTATTGATCCAAAAAATGGTCTTTACGGGCTTGGGCTTCTTCACCGGATGAACCCGAAGGCAAATACAGCGAACAGATGTATACAGGCTTGTCCAAACCGAGATCAAATTCTGCAGAAATAAAGCGCCCTTGAGCATCTGCCAGTTCAAAGCCTAAACCATCTTTTACGGAGACAAAAGGCAGGCGACTATAAATGGCGGTACCGGCATAGCCTGCACGTTCTGCCGGGAAAAGGTGCGTGTACCAGCCTTCAGGTCTAAATTTTTCAGTCCACTGCGCATGGGTGATCCGGCTTTCTTGCATACAAATGACATCGGCTTCCGACTGTTCCATCCATTCCAGCAAGCCTTTGGTCACGGATGAACGCAAGCCATTTACGTTAATTGAAACCACTCTTAGAATTTTTTGATCACTTGGATAGCTACTCTTTGGTATCATGCGCAAGTCTTACCTCTATTTATGAATTTTGGAGCACCTCATGACGTCGCAAGCGACTTTTAACCCTCAAGCTTTTATCGAACTTGCATTATCACGTGGTGTGCTTAAATTTGGTGAGTTTACTTTAAAATCGGGTCGTGTGAGTCCTTATTTTTTTAATGCCGGCCTGCTCAATGATGGTGAAGCGTTAACGCTATTGGCTTCAGGCTATGCAGACAAATTAACGGCATGTGAGAATGTGGATGTGATTTTTGGCCCGGCTTATAAAGGTATTCCATTTGTTGCTGCAACGGCTGTAGCGTTGTCACAAAATCATGGCGTAAGTGTACCTTGGGGCTTTAACCGTAAAGAAGCCAAAGACCACGGTGAAGGCGGGGTACTGGTAGGGGCTTCAGTAGAAGGTAAAAAAGTCTGGATTATTGATGATGTGATTACTGCAGGCACCGCTATTCGTGAAGTTGTGACCATTCTTAAAAATGCCGGCGCGCAAATTGCCGGTGTATTGGTGGCGCTGGATCGTCAGGAAAAAGGACAGGGCGAATTGTCTGCTATTCAGGAAGTTCAAAAAGAACTGGAAATTCCTGTTCATGCCTTGATTACGATGAAAGATTTAATGGATTTTCTGGATGCCAAAGGCGAGAAAGAGGCGTTAGCAAAAATGGAAGCGTATCGGGTGAAATACGGCATCTGATGGGACAATGCTTAAAAAGGAAGCCCTGTGCCACTGCTGTCCCATAGTTAAATTCCAGGGATTTGATTTGTGAGTGTGGCAAGGATGCCACACAATCCCCATCACGACAGGACGTCGTGTATGGGGACTAAAGACTTTTGCCTACTTTTGGTCTGTCAAAAGTAGGGTTAAGCCTACACAAAGTCACTTCAACTTTTAAAGAAAAGACAAGGCTGTGAGAAATTAAATATAAATAAATATCAAATATTTAAGCGTAAAATATCCTTGTATTGATTTGGTGCTGAAATAAAATTCAAATTATGGACCAGCAATGATCCTGTGCTTCCTTTTTATCATTTTTTAATTTATTCAGCGCTAAGACGGGAAAAGATTAAAAGAAAATTCTTTTTTCCTCAGGCTCCGTTGACGGATAGCCCTTTTTTAATTTTGCCCCTCAGAAAATTCGCTATTTCCGAGCAAAAATTCTGCTTTAAATTTATTTTAATAAAGATATCTAATAAATTAGTGAATATTCAACAAACTATACAAAATGCATATTGTGAGAAAGTAAAGAAAGATTATTTTTCCTTTATTTTTTAAACTCTATACTCTAAAAGTATAAAATTTTAATATGTAAAAATACTAAATTAAACAGTATTTTATTTTTATCAAAAATATAAAAAAATTCATAAACTCAATTTTTTACTTATTTTAATAAGTTAAAAATTGCAGAAAATAGACGATTTTTCCAAAATAAATTAATGTTAACTCTGTCACATTTTTACACATCTGCAAAAATAAAATGGTATTTTTTGTGATAGATCATTTAACCATTAAAGTGATTTAATCATTTTGCCTAATAACAATAAATAAATATAAAAGGGAACTGTACCTAGAATTGGACTCTCTAATTCTTTTTATTAAAAAGAGGCTCGCAGAAGCAAAAAAGAATTAGAGAGTTAATTTTAAAAAGAGAGTAGAGGGGGGAATAATGAATCGCAGATATTGAGTGGGTAAAATGTAACAAAGATTAAAGGGAATAAAATAGAATGCATTTTAAAAGAGTTTTAATGATCCTAATGGGTTAAAAGAGGTGAGGTCGTGGCAAAAAAGTACAATAGGTTTTTATCTGGATCTGCAGATTTTAATTTAGAAAATTCTCTATATCACTGGATTACTCAAGTGCATGCTCAATATATACAAAACGTTGATCATGCATTAAAGAAATATGGTTTAGATAATTCACGCCGTCGTGTCTTGCTGGCATTAAAATCTAAAAATAAAGCCAGCGTATCTGATCTGTCGGAAATGTTGATTTCTAAAATGTCGACCACCACTAAAGTGATCTATCGCTTAAGAGACGAAGGATTGGTGAGTACTTATTGCTGTGAGAAGGATGCCCGAATTACCCGAGTATTATTAACAGAGAAAGGACAACAAACAATTCAGAAAATTAATGATCTCAGCCTGATTGTATTAGAACAGTCCTTTGATGGTTTAACTCCCCTACAAATTGAGAAAATGCTGGATAATCTTAAACATATTTTTAAGAACCTTGCGCCTTAAATGAATGAAAGTAAATAAATGTTTAATAGATTGCTAATTTTTATTTTAAGGGGTAAATGTGATTTATTCTGTATGGGAAATAATTTAATAGTAGGGGCTTAAATAAAAAATTAATAAAGGTGATTATAATATCTGGTCAAATCATTATTTTTTTATTATATAGATTTTGATTTAACAGGGGTGAATATGGTGGATTGGGGTTTTATTTTTAAATGGTTAATTTAAATGATCTGTTTTTGGGGTTTTAAACTCTTTTAATTTATGCAATTGAGGATAAAAATCATTATTCTGACATGGCTAAAGAAAATTGTAATATTATATTTTAGATAAATATTTCATTATTTATTCTTTATCTGAAAAATCATTAATCTGGTTCTTCACATTTTTTGCATTCCAGCATTATCCCGATTTTCTCTTTTCGACCCTGCTCTGTCATGACCCAAGGGCGGTTTTGCCAGGGCGGATTATGCCGCATATGTTGCGTATGACCGCAAGCCAGGTCTGCGACCCAATGATTTTCTTCATCTAGGTGAAATCCAATAATGGCTTGTTGCATAAAGTATTCCTGTCAGTGTTCAAAGTATTCCATACAAGCTTTACTAAAATTGAGAAAAAAGAAAGATTAAACTCCGCTATACTTTTCTCAATTTAAAAATACATGAGCAGATCGATATGCGCGTACTTGTTGTGATGGATCCCATCGAAAATGTAAACCTGAAAAAAGATTCTTCTATGGCCATGCTCTGGGCTGCCAGCCGTCGTGGACATGAGTTGGGTTATGCATTACAGCAAGATTTATACATCGATCAAGGTAAAGCCTTCGGTTTGATTTCACCGCTGAAAGTGTTTGAAGACTATAACCATTATTATGAATTGGGTGAAAAGAAAAAAGAATCGATCGCGGCGTATGACGTGGTGCTGATGCGTAAAGACCCGCCTTTCGACATGAACTTTGTTTATACCACCTATATTCTGGAACAAGCCGAGCGTGAAGGGGCATGGATTATTAACAAGCCGCAAAGCTTGCGTGACTGTAACGAAAAACTGTTCGCCACCCAGTTCCCAGAACTTCAGGTACCGACTTTAGTGACCTCAAATGAAGGTTTGATCCGCGATTTTCTGAAAGAACACATCGATGTAATTGTCAAACCACTGGATGGAATGGGCGGCACAGGCATTTTCCGCTTGTATCAAGATGGCATCAATATTGGGTCGACCATTGAAATGCTGACCAATAACGGTATCCGACCGATTATGGCGCAGCGTTATATTCCGGAAATTGTCGAGGGCGATAAACGTATCCTGATGGTGAATGGTGAACCAGTACCTTACTGCCTGGCCCGTATTCCGCAAAATGGCGAAGTGCGCGGCAACCTGGCAGCAGGTGGCTTGGGGCAAGCTCGTCCACTTTCTGAAAATGACAAAGCCATTGCAGCAAAAGTAGGCCCTTACTTACGTGAAAAAGGCCTGGTTTTTGTCGGTCTGGATGTGATTGGCAATTACGTGACGGAAATTAATGTGACCAGTCCAACCTGTATCCGTGAAATTGATAGCCAGTTTGGAACTTCCATTGCCGATGATTTATTTGCCGTTCTGGAAGCAGGTTTGCAAGCCTAAGTCTTATTTTTTAAAAGAGCTCCTCATGGGAGCTCTTTTTTATTCTGTTTGATTCGTTCCTTTTCTTGCTTTTTATTTTGGGATACCAAAGGGACAGGAATTTACGGGTTGTTCAAAAAAACAGGTCGTAAAATTGCTTAAAAAATATATATTTTGCTCGATTATCAATAAAACTAGTTTAAACTTTAAAATCTGAAGAAAAAAACAATCAAACGCATGTTGAAAAAAAGTAAATAACCTTTCACGGTTATGCGTTTGTGATTACAATTGTTAGCTTAAAATCAAATTTCGTTATTCCTATTTTAGAATTGAAGAATTAGACTGTGACCGAAGCAACGCAAACAACGCCGAAACATGTAATGATGATGGCTGCCGGAACCGGTGGGCATGTTTTTCCAGCACTTGCTGTTGCCAAAGAATTACAGCAGCAGGGAATTGAAGTGTCCTGGCTGGCAACGCCGACCGGCATGGAAAACCGCTTATTAAAGAATCATAATATTCCAATTTACCAGATTGATATTCAGGGTGTACGTGGGAATGGGGCTGTGCGTAAGTTATTGGCACCATTTAAAATTTTAAAAGCCACCCTAAGCGCCATGCGTTATATGAAACAGCTTAAGGTCGATGCTGTGGCCGGTTTTGGCGGCTATGTGGCCGGTCCTGGTGGTTTGGCGGCTCGTGCCTTGGGTATTCCCGTAATTATTCACGAGCAAAATGCCATTGCCGGTTTCACCAATACCCAGTTATCGCGTATTGCAAAAAAAGTGTGTCAGGCATTTCCCGACACTTTCCCTAAAAGTGCAAAAATCGTGACCACCGGCAATCCGGTACGTAAAGAAATTACTGAAATTTTAAGCCCGTCTTGGCGTTATCAAGAACGTGAGAAAGCGGGTTTGCCGCTACGTATTTTAATTGTCGGTGGCTCACTCGGTGCACAGGCATTAAATGAACGTGTACCGGAAGCCTTAAAACAGCTGAATGTACCATTGAATGTGTATCATCAATGTGGTCAAAACCATGCCGAGGCGACCCAGGCACGTTATGTAGATAAGCCTGCATCACTAGAGGTGGAAGTACAGCCTTTTATTGAAGATATGGCCAAGGCTTATTCGGATGCCGATCTGATTATCTGCCGGGCCGGTGCTTTAACCGTGACAGAAATTGCAACGGCAGGGGTGGCAGCGGTTTTTGTACCACTGCCAAGTGCGGTCGATGATCACCAGACGGCGAATGCCGGATTTTTAGCCAAAACTGGTGCGGCAAAAATTTGCCCACAAGCCACTTTAACTCCAGACAGCTTAAAAGAACTTTTAGCCCCGTTGATGAATCGCCAGTTGTTGTCTGAAATGGCAGTCAAGGCACGTCAACAAGCTCAACCAGATGCAACCCAACACGTGGTTCGTTTAATTCAAGAATTGTAAAATTAGAGTAATATATGTCTCCATCTACTCCTGCTGACCAAGCAAAAAAGTTAATCAAAGTGCCTGAAATGCGCCGTATCAAACACATTCATTTCGTGGGGATCGGCGGTGCAGGGATGTGTGGCATTGCAGAAGTACTAAAAAACCAGGGCTATAAAGTATCGGGCTCCGATATTAAAGCCTCTAAAACCACGGCTCAACTCGAAGAAAACGGCATCAAGGTCTATATTGGCCATGCGGCAGAAAATATTAAAGATGCCAATGTCCTGGTGGTTTCAACCGCGATTGATCCTGAAAACCCGGAAATCAAGGCCGCCATTGAAAGCCGTATTCCCGTGGTTCGCCGTGCAGAGATGCTGGGTGAGCTGATGCGTTACCGTCACGGTATTGCCGTTGCCGGTACGCATGGTAAAACCACCACGACAAGTTTGGTGACTTGTATGCTGGCGGAAGAAAATCTTGATCCAACTTATGTGATCGGCGGTTTGCTGAACCGTACCGGTGTCAATGCGGCACTCGGAGCCAGCCGTTACATCGTGGCTGAAGCGGATGAATCAGATGCATCATTCCTGCACTTGCAGCCTATGGCCACCATTGTGACCAATATTGATGCGGATCATATGGATACTTATGGCGGCAGCTTTGATGTCCTGAAAGATACCTTTGTGCAGTTCTTGCAGAAACTTCCATTCTACGGTCTGGCTGTGGTCTGCGGTGATGACGCCAACATTCGTGAAATTATGCCACGTATTGGCCGTCCACTCTTAACCTACGGTTTTAACGAAGACAACGACATCCGTGCGGTTGATGTTGATCAGGATGGTATGCGTACTCACTTTACCGTGCTGCGTAAAAACCGTGAACCACTTCGTGTGACGGTAAACCAGCCGGGTCTGCATAACGTGTTGAATGCCTTGGCGGCAATTGGTATTGCAACCGATGAAGGTGTTTCTGATGGTGCGATCTGCCGTGCATTAGAGGGTTTTAGCGGTGTAGGCCGTCGCTTCCAGGTTCAAGGTGAATTTGAAGTTGCAGATGGCAATGTTAAATTGGTAGACGACTATGGTCACCATCCTAAGGAAGTCGAGGCCACCATTAAAGCGGCACGTCAAAGTCATCCAGACCGTCGCCTGGTGATGATGTTCCAGCCGCACCGATTTACTCGTACCCGTGACTGCTTTGATGACTTCGTCGATGTATTGTCACAAGTCGACCAATTGTTATTGTTAGAAGTGTATCCTGCAGGCGAAAAGCCGATTGTCGGGGCAGATAGTCGCAGTCTGGCACGCAGTATCCGTTTGCGTGGCGATGTTGAGCCGATTTTGATTGACCCTGTAGATGGCAATTTACAAAACGCGATGCAAAAAGTGTTACAGGCGAATGACTTGTTATTAACGCAAGGCGCAGGTAATGTGGGTGCGATCTCGGTTGAGCTTGCACAAAATAATTTGTATTTAAAATAATCACTTTGTGTGTTTTTGCATGTGATCGTTCAGTTATAAAGTTTAAGGATATAAACGTGGCAAATGCTTCAAAATTCGGCAAAGTTGCCGTATTGCTTGGTGGTAAATCAGCTGAGCGCGAGGTTTCTCTAGATAGTGGTCAAGCTGTGCTTGAAGCATTGGTGCGTTCGGGGGTGAATGCCGAAGCTTTTGACCCGCAAGAGCGTAGTGTGACTGAACTGGTCAACTATGACCGCGCCTTTATTGTCTTGCATGGTCGCGGTGGGGAAGACGGTCAAATCCAAGGTACATTGGAATGGTTGAATATTCCTTATACCGGTACCGGTGTGCAAGGTTCTGCGATTGGTATGGACAAGGTAAAAACCAAGCAGGTCTGGCAAGGTTCGGAACTGCCAACGGCACCCTATCGTATTGTGACCAAAGACTCTGACCTGGATGCAATTATTGATAGCATTGGTCTGCCATTTATTATCAAACCGGTGCATGAGGGTTCAAGTATTGGTATGAGTAAAGTTGAACGCAAGGAAGACTTTGCTGATGCGATTGCCAAGGCGACTGAACATGATGCAGTGGTGATGGCAGAGAAATGGATTACTGGCCGTGAATTTACCATTGTGATTTTAAATGGTCAGGCCTTGCCGATCATTCGCCTGGAACCGCCAAAAGATGTGGCATTCTATGACTATGAGGCCAAGTACAACCGTAATGACGTGCAGTATGGTATCCCTTGCGGTTTAACCGAAGAAGAAGAAAAACGTCTGCAGGCTTTATGTTTGCGTGCTTTTCAGGCTGTCGGTGCCAGCGGTTGGGGTCGTATTGATGCCATGCAGGATGAACAGGGCAACTTCTGGTTACTGGAAGTGAATACTGTTCCAGGCATGACCAGTCATTCTCTGGTACCCAAGGCTGCCAAAGCTGTAGGCTATAGTTTTGATGAGTTGTGTGTGGCGATTTTAGAACAGACTTTAACGGCTGCGGCTCACTAGAATATGGCTCAACTCCCTGCTTCAATGCGCCGTAAACGAGCGGCAATTACCTCCATTCATGATAAGCCACCTACACGTAAGGAAAAGCTTACGAATCTGGGTGGCTGGTTATTGATGCTGGTTGCACTTGTGGTATTGGCTGTGGGGATATATGGTCTGTATGGTGTCATGACTGATGCGCGGGTGGCCAAACTGAGTGTGGTGGGTACCCGCTCAGAGGCTGAAAATCGCCAGGTCATGACCCATGTTGCACCCAAGGTTACAGAAAATTATTTTACCTCTGATCTGGAAAAAATCCGGGATCAGGCTTTAGAGTTGTCTTGGGTGGATCGCGTGGTGGTTTCACGTGCATGGCCAAATTCAATTCGTGTACGAGTGATGCCCCGTCATGCCATTGCCCGTTGGGGAACTGGACGACTGTTGAGTGATAGTGGCGATATTTTTACAGAAGTGGTGCCGCAGAATAACCAGAAATTACCTTTGTTGCATGGTCCTGCTTCTCAGTCAAAAATGATGATGCGTCGTTACAATGAAATTAATCAGTTGTTCCTGCCGGTCAACATTCGCTTAAAAGAATTATATTTAACAGAACGTATGACCTGGTTCATGCAGTTTGATTCAGGTTTGCGCATTATTGTCGATCAGGATCAGACCATGGGTAAACTTCAACGCTTGAGTCATCTGGCACAAAGTGATTTAAAACCGGTTTGGGCTAAAATTTCGTCAGTAGACTTGCGTTATAGAAACGGAATGGCCATACAATGGAAGAATGCAGCACCTCCGAATATTGTAAATGGTCATTTTGTTGTAACGATTGATGACACAAGCATTGCAGATACAAGAACGGTAAAGCCATAATTGGGCGGCTTTATATAAAATAGAGGCTTAAGGCCATAAATTAACTAAACACGTAATGGTAGTAGTAGATAATGAATGAAGCTGTTCCCTCGGTTGTTGCGATTGACATTGGGACACACAAAGTTTCAGTTTTGATTGGTAAGGTACATGCGCCAGACAATATCCAAGTGATTGGGATGGCAACCGCTCGTAACCGAGGCATGAATAAAGGGAAAATTGTTAGTCTAGACAAGGTCATCACTGCAATTAAAAATGCCGTACAAGAAGCAGAAGATATGGCTGAATGCCGGGTGCATTCCGCTTGGATTTCCATTCCAAGCGCAGAATTAAAAAGTTTTTATGCTTCAGGCCGTACTCCGATTGAAAATAGCGACCACACAATTACAACAAGCGAAGTGGTTCGTGCGCTCGAGTTGGCCAAAGCCAGTCATTTGACTTCAGACCATTATCTGGTGAGTGCTGTACCTTTAGGTTTTGAGTTGGACGATTCTGCTGAATGGGTGCAAAATCCGATTCGCATGTCTGCACATAGTATGGTGGGGCATTATCAGCTGATGATGTTGCCGATCAGCACCATGCAGAATCTGGATCGTGCGCTGAAAGGGGCCAATATTGGCGTGGAGAAAATGGTGGTCTCCTGTCTGGCGACTGCTGAAGCCAGTTTGCTGAAAGATGAAAAAGAATATGGGGTATGCCTGGTCGATATCGGTGCGGGTACCACCAATATTGCCGTATATCTGGATGGTCGCCTGGCATTGACACATACCTTGCAACGCGGGGGAGAGCATGTCACCCGTGATATTGCTGCCGTATTGCAAACCACCACCGAAGAAGCTGAACGGCTGAAATTGTTGTATGGCTGTGTTGACCTGAAAGTGGTCAAGCCTGACCATATGATTCAATTTCAGGGTATTGATGGTCCACAGACCATTAGCCGTATTGAATTGGCGGAAATCATTATTGCGCGTTATGAAGAAATTCTGACCCAGGTTCATCAAGAGTTACAGCGGAATGGGGCCATTCATGGTTTGTATCATGGTGTGGTTCTGACGGGTGATGCCAGTCAAATTGAAGGCATGGTGAATCTGGCGCGTCATATGTTGGGGGTGTCAGCGCATTTAGGCAATCCGCCCGTGCAAGTACATGCTGATGAACAGAATCAGGCCGCTTTACGTCGTTCACAGTATGCGACTGCTGCCGGCTTGTTGATGTTTAGCCAAAGTGATACGCAAGATACCATTGTAGAAGCGACAGACCCTGAAAAACTGAGTGTTTTTAAACGGGTCGGTCGGGCATGGTCAGCATTGAACAATCAGTTAAAATCGATATTTTAAGTGAAATTTATTGGGAATATTGTAAGGAAGTTGTACGTCTAACGGCTTGCACTTGACAAGCGTGTGGTTGGACAGCATCCTAAACTCAATTTTTATTAAGATCAAGGCAGTATACGGGCTTAAGTGACTGCCAATTACGAATTAGGAAATCCAAAGGTCATGGCCTCATTTGAATTTTTAGAAGATGATCAAAACGATAGCAACGGTCAAGCCCGTTTCACTGTATTTGGTGTTGGTGGTGCTGGTGGTAATGCCGTGCAACACATGCTTGAATCCGACATTCAAGGGGTAAAATTTGTTTGTGCCAATACCGACAAACAAGCTTTAGACCGTATGAATGCGCAATTCAAAATTCAATTAGGTGAACAAAGCACGCGTGGTCTGGGTGCAGGGGCAAATCCTCAAGTGGGCCAGACTGCTGCTGAAGAAAGCCGTGAACTGATTCGCCAACACCTGGAAGGTACCGACATGGTATTCGTTACTGCCGGTATGGGGGGCGGTACAGGTACCGGCGCTGCGCCAGTTGTGGCTGAAATTGCGAAAGAAATGGGTATTTTGACCGTAGGTGTGGTGACGACTCCGTTTAACTTTGAAGGCAAGCGTCGTCAACAGTCTGCTGAAAAAGGCATTGAGGCTCTGGAAGCGCATGTCGATTCACTGATTATTATTCCTAACCAGCGTTTGCTTAAAGTTTTCCGCGACATTTCAATGAAAGATGCGTACAAAAAAGCAGATGATGTGTTGTTAAATGCGGTACGCAGTATCTTTGATCTGGTTGTTCGTCCAGGTCATATCAACCTTGACTTTGCCGATTTGAAAACCGCCATGAGTACACGTGGCTATGCCATGATGGGTGTGGGTTCAGGTCGTGGTGAAACCCGTGCACGTCAGGCAGCTGAACAGGCTATTCGTAGTCCATTACTGGATAACGTCACCATTATGAATGCCAAAGGCATTTTAATTAACGTGACTGGTGGTGATGATGTGACCTTCGGTGAAATTGAAGAAATTACCGATGTCGTCAACCAGATTGTCGATCTGGACGAAGGTCAAGTGTTCTACGGTACAGTCTTTGATCCGGATGCGCGTGATGAAATCAGTGTTACTGTGATTGCAACCGGTTTGACCCGTAATTCCGCAGACTCGGCAGATACGGTAAAACGTCCAGCAGTGCAGTCTGCTACACGTCCAGTCAATCATACAGCACAAGCTGTCGTAGAAGATGATGATGTGCCAGCCATTCAACGTCAGCAAAATGAAGCGGCAACGGCACCTGCTCCGGCCGTTGGTTCATCACGTCCAACGCCAATGAGTATTCAAGATTACTTGAAAAATCAGCAACGTAAATAATGCTCAATTTGTGCAGGCTGCACAAATTCAACAGAAAAGGTAGTCTTGCGACTACCTTTTTATTTTTTATCAATGGCTAAATATGCTAACGTATAGCGGTTTGATGAGCAGATGATAGAAAAACATGTTGAAACAACGTACCCTACAGCGTGTCGTGAAAGCGAGCGGTATTGGTCTTCATAGTGGGCAAAAAGTCTTAATTAACTTTGTGCCGCACCATGTGGATGGGGGTATTGTATTTCGACGTATCGATTTAGATCCGCCGGTAGATATTCCTGCAGATGCGATGCTGATTCAAGAAGCGTTCATGTGCTCTAATCTGGTTCAGGACAATGCCAAAGTCGGTACCATTGAGCATGTCATGAGTGCGATTGCCGGACTGGGAATTGATAACCTGATTATTGAAGTTTCGGCTTCAGAAGTTCCGATTATGGACGGTAGTGCGGGTCCATTTATCTATTTGCTCATGCAAGGCGGATTGCAAGAACAGGACGCACCGAAAAAATTTATAAAAATTTTAAAACATGTTGAAGCGTTAATTGATGATAAACGTGCAGTATTTCATCCTTATGACGGCTTCCAGCTCAACTTTACCATTGATTTTGATCATCCGGCATTTAAAAAAGAATATCAGTCCGCAACCATCGATTTTTCTACCGAAACCTTTGTTTACGAAGTCAGTGGAGCCCGTACTTTTGGTTTTATGAAAGATCTGGACTATCTAAAAGCCAATAATCTGGCCTTAGGCGCCAGCCTGGAAAATGCGATTGGTGTGGATGAAACCGGGGTGGTCAATGAAGAAGGGCTGCGCTTCTCGGACGAATTTGTACGTCATAAAATTCTGGATGCAGTCGGGGATTTATATCTCTTGGGACACCAGATTATTGCCAAATTTGATGGCTATAAGTCCGGACATGCCTTAAATAATCAATTATTACGCAATGTTAAAAGTGATCCAAGTAATTACGAAATTGTAACATTTGATGACATTAAACAGTGTCCAATTTCTTATGTAAGTGTGACATAAGTTATTGTCTTTTAATGCAAGTGTTATAATGTAACAAAACGAATTGTTAAGCAGTTCACATCTTTTATTTCTTAATTCAAAGATATGCCTGTATTGGTTACTTTTTATTTCTTGCCAAACGTAGCATAGCTTGGCTAAGCTTAGGGTCACTTACAAAGTCGGCAGCACCACGAAGTAAGTCTTGAGTATCTGGACTAAGGGATCGGGACAGAGATTGGGGTTTTGGAGGGGTTTGCGTCTGAATTCTTAATCGTACTTGCAATTTTTGTAAGTCTTTAAATTCAGGTAATTGTAACAATTGGGCGATATATTGCTTTTGAAGATAGGCGAGCTGGCTAATCATGGCCTGATTTGCACCCGTTATCGTCAAAATGCCATGTTGATAACAAACAACTTGCCATTGCTCTGGTTGGGGCAATATCGGTTGAATGAGTTTTGTAAGTTTCTGCCATGCAGCAACTTGTGTAGAGAGAAACGTAAAGTTTCCTGTTTTTAAGTGTTTTCTTGTTTGTTGAAAGACGTTCACTGGTTCCGACATACATTGTTCCTACATACTTGTGTCTTAATCTTACGCACTTCTTTTAGTGGATATCAAGGAAGAGATCACGCAAGGACATTGACTAAGAACAGTTAAAAGAGGTTTTTTATGCATACGCGACGTATCTTATTAGCGTTTTCATTGGCAGCTTCTGCCGCATCTGTAGCTTTTGCAGATTTAGTTGAATTAACTCCTAGCTCTAACAATGCATCGGTAGATCGTATTGAACAATTGACCCGTACTTTGGCCCAAGGGTCTTATGCAGAATCAAATGATATTGATCTTCCTGCTGAAACCAGAATGAATGTTCAATTGCGTGAAAAAACAATTGAATTAAACAATGAATCTTTAGCGAAAAAATATCGTTCAACCAGCTCAAACACTTATTCTAGCAATGCTTACTCCTGGTTGGTGTCTCATCCTCTTCCAGACATGAAACGTGTGAGTTCCAACTTTGGTGGGCGTACCATGGGCGGTCGCGCTGAAAATCATTCCGGTCTGGATTTGTCTGCACCAAGCGGTACGCCTATTTATGCCACTGGCCCGGGTGTAGTGACCAAATCAGGTTGGGGTACAGGGTATGGTCAATACGTAGAAATTAATCATGGCAACGGTTATTTGACCCGTTATGCACATGCATCACGTTTGATTGCCCGTGTTGGGGATCGCGTAGAAGCTGGAGAGCACATTGCCAATGTGGGTTGTACAGGTCGTTGTACGGGTCCACACTTGCATTATGAAGTCGTGAAAGATGGACAACGCAAAAATCCATCAACTTATTTAGCAATGTTGCCATAAGTTGATAAATACAGATTTGTATATTCGTTAAAGAGTAACTCTAGGACCTTTAGAGCTTTCGAATATAATAGTATCATTCAAGAGAATAGTTATTGTATAAAAAACCGCCTTTATTGGCGGTTTTTTGTTTTATTGCGTAAAGAATGGTCAACGAGTATTTATTATCTAAATAATAGTGGTATTCCGTATTCAGCTGTAGCGATAACTGATGCCCTCTAAAGTATGGTACATATAGAGACTATAAATAAGCTCAAGGAATAGGTGAAATATGGCGTTTTATGGTGATACCGACGCGCAAGAAACCCAAGAATGGCAAGATGCATTTGACTCGGTTTTACAGCATATGGGTACAGAGCGTGCTGCATTTTTGTTAGAAAAGCTCTATCAGCGCGCGATTGCCAAGCATGTTCCTATTCAGCGTCTAAATACTCCTTATCTTAATACCATTTCAGTTGAAGAAACTCCGGCTATGCCAGGCGACCAGGATATGGAGCGCCGTATCCGTGCCCTGATTCGCTGGAATGCCTTGGCAATGGTGTTACGTGCCAATAAAACCGGTGACGACCTGGGTGGTCACTTGGCCAGTTTTGCATCTTCTGCAACCTTATACGATGTTGGTTTTAACCACTTCTTCCGCGCCAATAGCGACCACTTTGGTGGCGACATGATCTATTATCAAGGTCACTGTGCGCCAGGGATTTATGCGCGTTCATTCCTGGAAGGCCGTTTGACTGAAGAGCAACTGAATAATTTCCGCCGTGAAGTCGGTGGCAATGGTTTGCCAAGTTATCCGCATCCTTACTTGATGCCGGATTATTGGCAGTTCCCGACCGTATCCATGGGTCTGGGTCCGATCATGTCGATCTACCAGGCGCATATTCAGAAATACCTGATGAACCGTAGCCTGATTAAAGAAGAAGACCGTAAGGTTTGGGCTTACCTCGGCGATGGTGAAATGGATGAACCGGAAAGCCTGGGTGCAATTTCTCTTGCCGGTCGTGAAAAGCTGGACAACCTGATTTGGGTGGTGAACTGTAACCTGCAACGTCTGGACGGTCCTGTTCGCGGTAACGGTAAAATCATTCAGGAACTGGAATCCTTGTTCCGTGGTGCCGGCTGGCGCGTGATTAAAGTGGTGTGGGGACGTCATTGGGATCCGCTGCTTGCCAAAGATGAATCCGGTGCTTTAAAAGCCGTGATGGAAGAGGCTGTGGATGGGGATTACCAGCGTTATCAGGTGAAAGGTGGGGCATATACCCGTGCACACTTCTTTGGCAAATATCCAGAAGCTGAAGAGCTGGTGAAAAACCTAAGCGATGAAGATATTGATAATCTGAACCGCGGTGGACATGACCCGTACAAAGTCTTTGCAGCCTATGCCGCAGCAACCCAGGCCAATGGTCAGCCGACCGTCATTTTGGCAAAAACGGTTAAGGGTTATGGTCTGTCTGAAGAAATTGAAGCGGTCAACAAAACGCATCAAATCAAGAAAATGCAGCTTGAATCATTAAAGTATGTACGCAACCGTTTCAACCTGCCATTTACCGATGAACAGCTTGAAGAAGTTCCATTCTACCGTCCAAGTGAAAACTCGCCTGAAATTAAATATATGAAGGCACGTCGTGAAGCTTTAGGTGGTTACTTACCAGCGCGTCGTAAAGAAAGTGAATCATTGGCGATTCCTGATCTGTCTGTTTTTGATGCCGTATTAAAAGGTTCAAATGGCAAACAGCAATCCACGACGATGGTGATGGTGCGTTTAATCTCTGCATTACTGAAAGAAAAAGCAATTAAAGACCGCGTTGTGCCAATCGTACCGGATGAAGCCCGTACCTTTGGTTTAGAAGGCATGTTCCGTCAGCTCGGTATTTATGCTGCTCATGGTCAGAAATATACGCCTGAAGACCAAGAACAGCTGATGAACTATCGTGAAGCCAAAGATGGTCACATGTTGCAGGAAGGGATTAATGAAGCCGGTGCGATGAGTGCATGGGCAGCCTTGGCGACCAGTTATTCAACCAATAACCTGCCAATGATTCCAATGTACATGTACTACTCGATGTTCGGTTTCCAGCGTATTGGTGACATTGCCTGGGCAGCCGGTGACGCTCAGGCACAAGGTTTCTTGCTCGGAGCAACTGCGGGCCGTACCACATTGAACGGTGAAGGCTTGCAGCATCAGGACGGTCATTCGCACATTCTGGCCAACACTATTCCGAACTGTGTGTCTTATGACCCTTGTTTCGGTTATGAGCTTGCGGTGATCGTACACGATGGCTTGCAACGCATGTATGTCAATCAGGAACGCGTGTTCTATTACCTGACCGTCATGAATGAAAACTATGAGCATCCGGAAATGCCGCAAGGCGTGGAAGAAGGCATCAAGCGCGGTATGTATCTGCTTGAACAGGATGAAAAAGCCACTGTTCAGCTGATGGGTTCCGGTGTAATTCTTCGTGAAGTGATTAAAGCAGCGAAAATCTTGCGTGATGAATACCAGATTCACTCAAACGTGTGGAGTGTCACCAGCTTCAACGAACTGGCACGTGATGGCATGGCGTGTGAAGAATACAACCGCCTGCATCCATTGGCTGAAGAGGCGAAGGAATCCTGGGTATCACAACAACTGCGTGAAACAGACGGTATTGTGGTTTCTGCAACCGATCATATGCGTGCCTACAGCGAACAGATCCGTGCCTATCTTCCAGACAACCGTCCATTCGTAGCCTTGGGCACCGATGGTTACGGCCGTTCAGATACCCGTGGCAATTTGCGTAGTTACTTCGGTGTGGATGCCGCGCACATTGTCGTAGCAACCTTGAAGAAACTGGCCGATGAAGGCGAAGTGGATGCGCGTCTGGTGAAAGATGCCATCTCCAGCTTCGAACTTGATACCGATCGTCCAGTCGCCTGGGCACCTCAAGCACACCCTGAAGTTCAGGCGGTTGCGGACTATAAAGAACAATCAGGTGAGGAGAACTAAGCATGCAAATCAAAACACCTGATATTGGAGTTGATAAAGCCACCGTTGCTGAAATTTTGGTAAAAGTGGGCGATAGCGTCGCGGTAGATGACAGCCTGGTTTTGCTGGAATCCGATAAAGCCTCTGTTGAAGTGCCAAGCACTTCGGCAGGGATTGTGAAAAGTATTACGGTTGCAGTTGGCGATGTGGTTTCAGAAGGTTCGGTACTGATTGAACTGGAAGCTGAGGAAGGTTCAACCGGCACGACTGAAGTCCAGGAAGCAGACGCTTCACAAAAGACTTCGGAAAACACGCCGACCTCGCTGCCTGATCAGGAAATTATGCAGGAACTGGCATCCCATCAACCCGCAGCTGCAGCAGCGAAGACTCCGGCCGGCAGCACTTCAGTGGTTGAGGTGCAAGTCCCTGACATTGGGGTAGAAAAAGCCCTGGTCGGCGAAATTCTGGTCCAGGTAGGTGATGAAATCACTGTCGATCAAAGCATTGTGGTGGTGGAATCTGATAAAGCTACGGTTGAAGTACCAAGTACCGTTGCTGGTACGGTTGAGAGCGTTGAAGTTCAGACAGGCGACACGGTCAAAGAAGGTGTGGTTCTGCTCAAGGTGAAAACAGCATCTTCAGCTGCTGAAGCAGCGCCAAGTACGGCTTCTACAACAGCATCTTCTGCAGAAACCGCTGCTGTGAATGCACCAACAACAGAAACATCAGTTCAGGTACCTGTAGCTTCTGCACCAGGCGGAGAGGTTGAAATTGCTGTGCCTGATCTGGGTGTAGACAAAGCTGTAGTGGCGGAAATTTTAGTTCAAGTCGGTGACACGGTCGAGGCGGATCAAAGCATTATTGTGGTTGAGTCCGATAAAGCCACGGTTGAAGTGCCAAGCTCATCTGCAGGGGTGATTAAAGCCATTCACGTACAAGTGGGGCAAAATGTCTCACAAGGTATGGCTCTGGTAAGCATCGAAGCGAAAGGGCAGGCAGCTGCTGTAGCTCAGCCAGCCAAAGTTGAAGCTGCTCCTGCAGCCAAGGCAGCACCTGCTCCGGCAGCAGCGCCACAAGCAGCTACCTCTGTAGAACAAGCACCAGTCCAATCGGCCGATAAGCTGAGCAAGGAGCAGAATGCTGCCAATGCCAAAGTCTATGCAGGTCCTGCGGTACGTAAGCTGGCGCGTGAGTTGGGTGTGGTCTTGGCTGAAGTCAAAGCTTCGGGTGCCCATGATCGCTTGATGAAAGAAGATGTGTTTGCCTATGTGAAAACACGCTTAACTGCACCTCAAGCTGCACCGGTAGCGCAGACTGTAGCGCAAGTTCCTGGTTTGCCTGCATTGCCAGATTTCTCGGCATTTGGTGGTGGTGAAGTGAAAGCCATGACCCGCCTGCAACAGGTTTCTGTGCCGCAATTGTCGTTGAATAATTACATTCCACAGGTAACCCAGTTTGACTTGGCAGATATTACCGAACTTGAAGCATGGCGCGGCGATCTCAAAGCCAAGTTTAAACAAGAGGGTATTAGCCTGACGATTCTGGCTTTCATTGCCAAAGCAGTCGCGCATCTGTTGAAGGAAGAGCCGTATTTTGCCGGCCATTTAGCGGATGACCAGAAATCGGTATTGCTGCGTAATGAAATCCATATGGGCATTGCTGTGGCAACCCCGGATGGTTTGACTGTGCCGGTACTGCGTAATCCAGATCAAAAATCAATTAAGCAAATTGCAGTTGAACTGGGTGAGCTGAGCAAGAAAGCACGTGACAAGAAACTGTCACCGAAAGATTTGCAAGGTGCGAACTTCACCATTACCAGCCTGGGTTCAATTGGCGGTACCGCATTCACCCCGTTGGTGAACTGGCCTCAGGTGGCAATTCTGGGTATTTCGCCAGCCACCATGCAACCGGTCTGGAATGGTACAGGTTTTGATCCTAAGTTGATGCTTCCATTGTCATTGTCTTATGACCACCGTGTGATTAATGGCGCAGATGCAGCACGCTTTACCCATAAGCTGACCAAGCTGTTGTCGGATATTCGTAGCCTGTTGCTCTAATTTCACGTCATGCTCGTTAAAACCCTGCTTCGGCAGGGTTTTTTTATGAAAGGCATGGGTAGATTGAGAAACGCACAGGCTTATTTCTATGATAGGGATAAGACAGTGAATACAGCCGCGTAAAATACTGCTTGGCTTAAAATGATTTCTAATGCAATTTTTGCCCTGGATAACAAGGTCGATTGTTATCCTGAAATGATATTTTTAAAGGCATTTGAAAATTTTTATCTTTCAGCTTAAAATGCATGCACTTCATTGGGGAGTAGCCGCTTTTTACGCAAGGTAAAAAGGTGATGGTCAACATAATTGTTCCACAGAACATGGTCATCATAGCAAAGAACCAAATGATCTTTTTGATCATGATTTTCTTTTTGTTGGCAAGACCTTTGATTTACCACTCTGCTCAATTTGGCTAGCAGGAGGGGTGAGTCACAGGTTTTATTATGCTAGCCAGAGAAATACATCATGCTTTCAGCCTTCCTGATTTCTTTAGCTGTTGTTGCCTTGTCCGAAATGGGTGACAAAACCCAATTGCTGGCTTTGCTGCTGGCCGCGCGTTTCCGTAAACCTGTCCCAATTCTGATCGCAATTTTCTTGGCGACCGTAGTCAACCATGGTGTTTCCGCTGTCCTGGGGCAATGGATTACAACCGTTCTGAGCCCGACCGTATTGTTATGGATTGTTTCCCTTGGATTTATTGCGATGGCGGCCTGGATGCTGATACCCGATGAACTGGATGATGAAACTGAAAGCATTAATAAATGGCAAAAATATGGCGTCTTTGGTGCCACGTTTGTTTTGTTCTTTCTGGCAGAAATTGGTGATAAAACCCAGATTGCTACCGTGGCACTGGCCGCGCGCTTTGACAGTATTGGCTGGGTAACACTGGGAACCACGCTGGGCATTATGCTGGTCAATGCTCCTGCAGTCTTTATTGGCAACAAACTGGCGGAAAAACTCCCGATTTCACTAATTCATAAAATTGGCGCACTTGTGTTTTTAGTGATTGGTGTGGCAGCACTGGTTCAGCATTATTTCTTTTAAATTTGAATAGCGTTAAAAAATCCTGGCATTTTTGTCGGGATTTTTTATTGTGAAATACCGCACAATTTGCTGATAAATCTACCAATATTCAGGTGTTATTTTGTTGTAAATTCCCATGAATCCCTATATGTTGAGAGGAATTAAAAAGTTAGTTTAAAAACGATATTTTGGGGAATGGGTATGGCGTTTGATCGCACCACATCACAGGTACTATTTGATAATGGTACGCATAAATGTATTAGTTTTACCAGTTTAGTGAAAGGTGAAGGTGTACAGGCAAACCAGTTTCTAATCCTGGACAATGAACGTGCTGCAGTGCTGGATCCAGGGGGCGACTTGACCTATGTTCCATTGACGATGGAACTGAACAAATATACCCGTCTAACCAATCTTGATTATGTTATGGCCTCCCATCAGGACCCCGACATTATTACCTCTATGCCACGCTGGCTGGTCTACACCGAGGCCAAGGTGGTGGCATCAAAATTATGGGCGCGTTTCTTGCCGCACTTGAACTCGGCTTTCATGAGTGACCGGATGAAGGGGAACTGGCTGGATCGTCTGGTCGAGTTGCCTGACCATGGTCAGGTGATTCCATTGGGTGAATCAAGCATTATTGCCGTGCCGGCACATTTCCTGCACTCGGTTGGTAATTTCCAGTTTTATGACCCGATTGCCAAAATTCTGTTTTCTGGCGATATGGGCGCATCCATGGTTGAGGATGCATCTAAACCGCTGGAGAATTTTGCTGCGCATATCCCGAAGATGAAAGGCTTCCATCAGCGTTATATGTGTTGCAATAAAGTGATCCGTCTTTGGGTACAAATGGTTCGTACCATGGACGTGGAAATGATTGTGCCACAGCATGGCACGCCATTTATTGGCAAAGAGCAGATCAATCAATTTTTGGACTGGATTGAAACCTTGGAATGCGGTGTCGATTTAATGGATGAAACTGTATTCACCTGTCCTGAATAGTTCAAAAAAAATCAAAATTTTTCTTGAGTGAAAAAACAACATTTTTTATATTTTCTATCCCAAAAAAACTTTTTTTGATGACGAGAATCTATAAGAAATGTTGTCTCAAGTACCCACACAGGATGCCTGTTTAAGCTGTGGCGCATGTTGCGCCTATTTCCGCGTCTCATTCTATTGGGCAGAAGGCATTCATATGCCCGAGCACTTTACTGAGCCGGTAACAGCAGTGTATTCATGTATGGTGGGAACCAATCAAAAAAATCCACGTTGCATTGCACTCGAAGGGGAAATAGGCAAGCAGGTGAGCTGTGGCATGTATGAGGCACGCAGTTCCTCATGTAAAGAAGTGCAGATTGCCGATGAACAATGCAACAAGGCAAGACGGGCGCATCACATGATTCCCTTTGTGCCGCTTGAATCTTTTGAGTCGACCAATGATGAAGATTTTGATCAGGTCTGTTAATCGAGTATTTGCCCAAATTTAAATATTCATGCAGTAAAATCACTGTTTTTAAATAAAAAAGTTGGCCAATATCCAGCAATGTAAATTTATTTTGCATTGCTGTTTGAAATTAGCATGAATAAAACTGTTTTTTTTGTTTATAATAGCGCACGGAAATTACCAGTGAGACTGTTATGTTGACCATCGTTCAAGAAGCTCTAACCTTCGATGATGTCTTATTACTCCCTGCCTACTCAACTGTTCTCCCAAAAGATGTCTCCTTAAAGACACGCCTCACTCGTGGCATTAACCTGAATATTCCTCTTGTGTCAGCCGCTATGGATACGGTGACTGAATCCCGTATGGCGATTGCGATGGCACAAAATGGCGGTATCGGTATCTTGCACAAAAACATGGATATCGCTGCGCAAGCTGCAGAAGTACGCCGTGTGAAAAAATTTGAAGCAGGTATGGTGAAAGATCCTATCACCGTAACGCCGGAAACAACGGTTCGTGAACTGATTGCAATTACCCAAGCCAACAACATCAGCGGTGTGCCTGTTGTTAAAGATGGCAAAGTAGTCGGTATTGTGACAGGTCGTGACACGCGTTTCGAAACCAACCTGGAACAACCTGTCAGCAACATCATGACCGGTCAAGACCGTCTGGTGACTGTTCGCGAAAACGAATCCAAAGAAAATATCCAGGCCCTTCTGCAAAAAAACCGTATTGAAAAAGTACTGGTGGTGGGTGACAACAACGAACTGAAAGGTTTGATTACGGTCACTGATTTCCGTAAAGCGGAACTTTATCCAAACAGCTGTAAAGATGACCTGGGCCGTCTACGTGTGGGTGCGGCAGTCGGTACTGGCGCAGAAACACCAAGCCGTGTTGAAGCACTGGTGGAAGCGGGTGTAGACGCCATTGTTGTTGATACTGCGCATGGTCACTCTGCTGGCGTGATTGAACGCGTACGCTGGGTAAAAGCCAACTATCCGCAAGTTCAGGTGATTGGCGGTAACATTGCCACTGGTGATGCGGCGCTTGCCCTTCTTGATGCAGGTGCGGATGCGGTGAAAGTGGGTATTGGTCCTGGTTCGATCTGTACCACGCGTATTGTTGCCGGTATCGGTATGCCGCAAATCTCTGCGATCGACAGCGTTGCCAATGCATTGAAAGACCAGATTCCTTTAATTGCTGACGGTGGTATCCGCTTCTCTGGCGATATGGCGAAGGCAATTGGCGCCGGTGCAAGCACCATCATGGTCGGTTCATTGATGGCGGGTACTGAAGAAGCACCGGGTGAGGTTGAATTCTTCCAGGGCCGTTATTACAAGGCTTACCGTGGTATGGGTTCATTGGGCGCAATGGCGGGTGCAACAGGTTCTGCTGACCGTTATTTCCAGGACTCTAAAGCCGGTCAGGAAAAACTCGTACCGGAAGGTATTGAAGGCCGCGTACCTTATAAAGGTCCTATGGGTAATATCGTTCATCAAATGATGGGCGGCCTGCGTTCTTCTATGGGTTATACCGGTTCTGCGACTGTGAACGATCTTCGTCAAAATGCCAAGTTTGTGAAAATTACCGCAGCAGGTATGTCTGAGTCGCACGTACATGACGTGACCATTACCAAAGAAGCACCGAACTACCGTGTTGGTTAATTTTTAGTAATCAAAGTCAGGAAAAGCCGTCATTTATATGACGGCTTTTTTGATTTTGGTGTAAAGTAATTAGGACTAAAATTGGATGATCAATCCCATCTACATGTATAAGAAGTGAGAAAAGAATGAGTTATTTTGGAACAGATGGAATTCGTGGAAAGTTTGGGGAACTTCCGATTACACCTGAATTTGCCCTGAAATTGGGTTTTGCTGCAGGTAAGGTTTTAAAACAATTCAGTAATAAGAAAAAACCGATTGTTGTGTTGGGTAAAGATACGCGTTTATCGGGCTATATTTTAGAATCTGCATTACAGGCGGGCTTAAATGCGGCGGGTGTATATGTGCATTTGCTTGGCCCTTTACCGACACCTGCCATTGCCCATTTAACCCGTGCTTTACACGCCAGCTTGGGCATTGTGATCTCGGCTTCGCACAACCCTTATTTTGATAATGGCATCAAGTTCTTCTCTAGCGAAGGCAAGAAACTGCCCGATGAATTACAGGATGCGATCAATAAAGAGCTCGAAAACGAACTCAAAATTGAAGATACCGCAAACCTGGGTAAAAGTGTGCGGGTGAAAGATGCCAATGGCCGTTACATTGAATTCTGTAAATCGACTTTCCCTTACCATTTTGACCTGAGTAACCTGAAAATTGTGGTGGACTGTGCCAATGGCGCTGCCTATAACGTGGGACCCTCGGTGTTTAAGGAACTGGGCGCCAAAGTTGTAGCGCTTTATAACGAACCGGATGGCTTAAACATCAATCAGGACTGTGGTTCAACCCATCCGGAAAACCTGCAAAAGGCCGTGCTTGAACATCAGGCGGATGTGGGTATTGCCTTTGATGGTGATGCAGACCGCGTGATTATGGTGGATAAAAACGGTCAGCAAATTACTGGTGACCATATCCTGTACATTTTGGCCACTCAGGGCAAGCACAAGCCGGCGGGCATTGTCGGTACGGTCATGAGCAATATGGCCCTTGAATTGGCCTTGGAAAAAGCCCAGGTTCCATTTGTCCGTGCCAGCGTGGGTGACCGTTACGTTCTGCAAGCCTTGGACGAAAAAGGTTGGGTGATTGGTGGTGAACCATCAGGCCATATTCTGACACTGGATAAAAGCACCACAGGTGATGCCATTATTGCCGCATTGCAGGTATTAACCGTGATGGTCGAGCAACAAAAAGCCCTGCATGAACTGGTTGAAGGTTTTACCTTATTGCCGAATGTATTGGTCAATGTCCGTCTGGCGGAAATGTTTGATCCGTATGCTGTACCTGCATTGGTGGCTGAATTTGATCAGGCTGCAGCCCAATTGAAAGGTCGGGGCCGTTTACTGATTCGTAAATCGGGAACGGAACCCGTTATTCGCGTGATGGTAGAAGGTGACAATCTTCAGGAAGTCACCGATTTGGCCAATCACCTTGCAGACAGTGTACGTTCTAACGCAGCTTAAGGGTACAATATGAATGATCTGATTAAAGACTTGAGCGAACTGCGCTTGAGTTACCAGAAAGGGGAATTACACGAAACTCATGTGGCTGAAAACCCGCATGAGCAATTCTTGAACTGGTTTAACCATGCTTTAGAAGCACAACTGCATGAACCCTATGCCATGTCGCTAGCAACCGCGAGTGCACAAGGACGTCCGCATGTGCGTACCCTATTATTACGTGGTGCGACTGAAGCAGGTTATGATTTTTATACCAATTACGACAGTCAAAAAGGCCTGGATCTGGCAGACAATCCCTATGCCGAACTGCTGTTCTATTGGCCTGAGCAAGAACGCCAGATTCGTGTCGGTGGCCGCGTTGAAAAAATCTCGTTAGAGGAATCAACCGATTATTATCATAAACGCCCGCGTGACAGCCAGATTGCAGCGCATATCAGTACGCCGCAAAGCGGTGTGATTGCCAGTCGTGAGGAACTGCAAACCCGTTTTCAGGCTTTGCAAGACCAGGTAGCGGAAAAAGCGGAATTGGCAAAACCTGAATTCTGGGGCGGCTATCGCCTGCAACCGGATTATTATGAATTTTGGCAAGGTCGTCCAAACCGTTTACATGACCGCTTGTGTTATGAAAGAATCGACGGTAAGTGGAAATTACAACGACTCATGCCTTAATGCCAAAAACACTGATTCAGCAAAGACCGTTTATTACACGCCCTGAAAACTTTCAGGGCGTGTCGCCGTTTATTGCGCAAATTTTAGCGCGCCGTGGTGTGCAATCGGAACAAGAACTTGAACTGAAATTAAAGCATCTTTTAGCGCCAAGCATGAAGGGTCTGCAGCAAGCGATTCAGCTGATGGACTTAGCCATTGATCAGCAAAAGAAAATCGTGGTTGTCGGCGATTATGATGCTGATGGTGCCACCAGCACCGCATTGATGATTTTAGCCTTGCGGGATATGGGCGCGAATGTCGCTTATCTGGTGCCGGACCGTTTTAAATATGGCTATGGTTTAACACCGGCCATTGCCGATTTGGCTTTTAGCACTTTCCAGCCAGATGTGCTGATTACAGTAGATAATGGCATTTCCAGTCATGCCGGGGTGGAACAGGCGCAGGCACATGGCATGCAGGTGATTATTACCGATCACCACCTGACCACCAAAGAAACCCCTAAAGCGGAAGCCGTGGTCAATCCGAACCAGTTGGGTTGTGAATTTCCCAGCAAGGCTTTGGCCGGGGTGGGTGTGGCGTTTTACCTACTCGCCAATTTGTCCAGTTATCGCAGCCAATTAGGCAAATCGACCTCAAAAGTGGCTCAATATCTGGATCTGGTGGCTTTAGGCACTTATGCCGATGTGGCCAGCCTGGATTATAACAACCGGATTCTGGTCGATGCCGGGGTCAAGCGCATACGGCAAAATCAGTGCCGTGCCGGGATTAGTGCCTTACTGGATATTGCCGGACGTGATCCAGCCTCCTTAAAGGCGCAAGATCTGGGTTTTGTGCTAGGTCCGCGTATCAATGCAGCCGGACGCATGGAAACCATGGATATAGGTATTGAATGTCTACTGGCTGCCGATCTGCAAAGCGCTTATCCCTTGGCACAACAGTTAAATCAGTTAAACACTGAGCGCCGTCAGGTCGAGACCCAGATGAAGCAGGAAGCTTTGTCTGAACTCACTCAGCTGGAACTGGATCAAGAACATTTACCAGCTGCGCTCATTCTGTTTGAGCCGCATTGGCATCAGGGCGTGATTGGGATTGTAGCCGGCCGCTTAAAAGAACAGTTTCATCGCCCCAGTATTGTTTTTGCCTCCGATGAAGATGGTATACATATTAAAGGCTCCGCCCGCTCTATAGATGGTGTGCATATACGTGATGCAATTGAAATGATTGCCGAGCAGCATCCCCATTTGGTCAGCCATTTTGGCGGACATGCCGCCGCTGCCGGTTTGACCATTCAGAAACAGCATTTTGATGAATTTAAGCAGGCCTTTGAAGCTTTAATCTCAAATATGGATGAGTCCCTGTTTCACGCCACTTTATGGACCGATGGTGAATTACCGACAGAAAATTTTCACATTGAAACCGTCGATTTTCTGCAAAATTTAACCCCTTGGGGACAAAAATTCCCATCACCGATTTTTGAGGGAGTATTCAAGGTTCTGGATTATCGCTGGCTGAAAGACATGCATTTGAAGCTGCGTCTGGCTTTGCAAAATGGTCAGATTGTAGAAGCCATTGCCTTTAATGCGCGAAACAAGTTTGAATTTGATGCCATGCAAGACCATGTACGGTTGGTCTATGAAATTGATAAAAATGAATTTAATGGCAATGTCAGTTTACAGCTGCGCGTGATTCATCTGGAACAGTAAAAAAAACCGCTCGGTTGAGCGGTTTTTGTTGATCACTTTAAAAATCAGAAGCGATATGCACCACGGACCGCGAAGACATTGCCAGCATCGGCAAAGTGAATAGAACCTTCTAGGCTAACTTGTTGATTCAGGAATTTTTTTGTGCGAATGCTAAATACGTCGCTATCTTTTACATCGCTGTCCGCAAAACCGAGACCTAGGCTGAAGGTATTATCCAGATACACGTCGGTGCCTAAAGTATAGGCATCAAGATCGCCAAAATTTGCGCCTGCTTCAAAATTCATATCGTACTGACCGACCCGAGTCACATATTTGGCACGTACAGTGGGGTCAATACCATCATCTATATCATTGTCATAGCCGGCAAGGCCAGCGGCAAGCAATAAGCCTGGTACCGGTAAATAGCCTAATTCTGCTGAATAAAGAGTGGTATCAAAATCCTCAAAACCTTCAGTTTCTTCACTCATCTGCCCCAGATTTCCGCTGATATAGAAATCGGAATTTGGAACAAAGTATTCAATGCCGGCATTCAAGGTCGTATTTTCATAGCCGTCATAATCTACATAAGAAAGGCTGGCATTCAGATTACTGGTACGGTTTAAGAATGCAGCTTCATTGTAGGGATCATTTTTAAGGCGTACTGAATCAAAGTAGTAAGTCCCATCCACGCCAAAACCGGTAGACGTATCCCCATTATCTGGATCTATAATTGCAATTGTGCCTCCCAGTTCAGCCTCATAAGCATGAGCAGTTCCCAAACTGGCAAGTAACGCTGTAGCGAGAGCAATTTTTTTAAGCATTTAGAGTTTCCCCTGGTGATTAAAGCTATTTAATATCATTTTATTTTATAGTTGTAACAAATTGTATGTTAAATATTCGCACAGTCAATCTGCATTTTCTATTTAAATCCTTTATTTAAGGACAAAAAAATGGCCCATCCGAAGATGAGCCATTTGATGAAAAGGGATTAAGGCGTGCTTAGAAGCGGTATTTAGCAGCTACACCAAATGAGTTGTAGTCGTTGTTACCGACTTCACCGAAACCAACTCGACCTTCAAGGCTGACTTGTTGGTTAAAGAATTTACGCGCATTAACGCCAAATTCATTTTGATCAGTTAAGTCGTTGTTGTAGTAATCCGCACCAACACTTAATGATTTGTCAATGAAGTAATCTGCTGCAAGATTGAACTCGTCTAGATCACCAAATGATGCACCTGCTTCAAGGTTGATGTCTTTACCATTACTAAGCTGAGTCACGTATTTGGCACGAAGAGTTGGATCTACACCGTCATCATTGTCATTGTCATAACCTTTTACACCAGCAGCAATTAACAGGCCTGGTGCTGGAAGGTAGCCGACTTCGGCAGAATAATAAGTGGTATCGAAGTCATATTTTTGACCCAATACATCACGGTATTCAGTGTTGTTACGGCTTACATCACCACCCAGATAGAAATCTGAGTTTGGAACGTAGAATTCAGCACCGACACCATACGTGTTGTCATCTACATCACCACGGTCAGCAAATGTTGCGTGCGCATTGACGTTGCTGGCACGGTCAAGGAATGCTGCTTCTGCAAGTGGCGCATTACGAGTTTGAACGGGGTTAAAGTAATAAGTACCATCTACACCGAAAGCACTACCTGAACTGCCGTTATCTGGATCAATATAAGATGCTGCTGCACCGACTTCGGCCTGGTAGGCATTGGCTGTACCTGTGACTGCTAGAGCAGAAAGAAGTGCTGAAGCAATGGCTAATTTTTTCATGGATACTACCCCTCAAATTTCGGTTAAAAATAATACATTTTTTGTTACAACTTTTAGTCTAGACCAAAACAAAAACAGGTCAATCCATTGAAAGTTACAGAAATGTTTCTAAGGTAATGTTGTGTAATTAATATTAAATAAATATTTGAAAATTATAAAGAAATTGAAATGTTTTATTTTATTAAAATTGTGGAGTTTTTATGGAGTTATACGGTTTTTAAATAAAAAACCAAGTATTTTGTAACATAAAAATGATTTGAATCTTAAAAATGCTCTCTCAAATAAGGGTTTTGGATGAGCTGTTTTTTATTCACTATTTGCTCAATTGTTATTGAATTAAAGTGCTTTAAAACTCCCTCTATGCTCTGTGCTATAATTGACGGCTATTTAAGCCTAATATTCTGATTGAGAGTAATTCACGTGGAAATTAATCCTTATCTAAACCAATTAAAAGACTTAAACGACCGTGGTCTGACATTACGGGGGTATCTTTGACTACGATCTGAAAAAAGAGCGTTTAGAAGAGGTTCTGCGTGAACTGGAAGACCCGGCGATCTGGAATGACCAAAGCCGTGCCCAAGCCATGGCCAAAGAAAAAGGCGAGCTTGAGAACGTACTGAATGTACTGGATGGCTTAGCCACTCAGCTTGAAGATGCCCAAGCCATGCTTGACCTTGCTGTAGAAGCAGACGAAGAAGCCATGCTTGAGGATGTGCAGGCTGAACTTGATGTTGCAGAAGCGGAACTGGCAAAACTTGAGTTCCGCCGTATGTTCAGTAACCCGATGGACCCGAACCCATGTTATGTGGAAATTCAGGCCGGTTCGGGGGGGACGGAAGCACAGGACTGGGCTTCAATGCTGCTTCGTATGTACTTGCGCTGGATTGAACGTCATGGCTTTAAAGCTGAAGTGATGGAAGAGTCTGACGGTGATGTGGCCGGGATTAAATCGGCGACCATTCGCGTAGAAGGCGAGTATGCCTATGGCTGGCTGCGTACCGAATCCGGTGTACACCGTTTAGTGCGTAAGTCGCCATTTGACTCGGGTAACCGTCGTCATACCTCTTTCTCTGCGGTGTTTGTATCTCCTGAGATTGACGACAATATCGAGATCGAGATTAATCCGGCAGACGTGCGTACCGATACCTATCGTGCATCGGGTGCCGGTGGTCAGCACATTAACAAAACCGACTCTGCGGTGCGTTTAACCCATGCACCAACCGGTATTGTGGTAGCGTGTCAGAACCAGCGTTCACAACATGCCAACCGTGACCATGCCTGGAAACAGTTACGTGCCAAACTCTATGAGTTAGAGATGAGCAAGCGTAATGAAGCGGCTCAGGCCCTTGAAGATTCGAAGTCGGATATTGGCTGGGGTAGCCAGATTCGTTCATATGTACTGGATGACTCACGTATTAAAGACTTGCGTACCGGTGTGGAAAATTCCAACACAGGTGCGGTACTGGATGGTGATCTGGATAAATTTATTGAAGCCAGCTTGAAACAGGGTCTATAAATTTATTGCGTGAAAAAGCAGAGGCGGGTCCTCTGCTTTTTTAGCTTTAACATTTGTCGATCGGCAGGATGAATGCCCCTGACCAGACAATGCTAGAATGACCTGGATTTGAATAAAATTACAGCAATTTACAAAATGACTCATAATATCGATAATTTTCGATATTAATATCGTATAAATTCGATATAATGATTTTTGCGAAGGTGCTGATCATGAACATGAGTGAAATGAGATGGACACAGAAGCGATTTATAAAGCCTTAGCCAACCCGATTCGACGCCAGATTCTGCAATGTTTAAAAGAACCTGAGCGTTTCATTTCCACGGAAGAATGTGGGGATGATTTTAGTCGTGGCGTATGTGCAGGGCATATCGAAAAAATCGCGGATATTTCCCAATCAACCATGTCCAATCATTTATCAGTGTTGCAACAGGCAGGACTGATTCAAGTGACCAAATATGGGCAATGGTCTTATTTTTCTCGTAATGAAGCACTGATTCAGGAATTTTTACAACATTTACAGCATGGGCTTTAGACTCGAATTGGTCTAAGCCAGCTGTAAGAGGATGGCTTGATGACAGATTTTTCCACCCCAATTCAATTTGGTGAACTCAAACTTAAAAACCGTGTGGTAATGGCACCATTGACACGTAGCCGTGCTACCGCAGACCGTGTTCCGACAGTGATGATGGCGGAATACTATGCACAGCGTGCCAGTGCAGGTTTAATCATCTCTGAAGCGACAGTGATTTCAGAAGAAGCCAACGGTTATGAAAAAACCCCGGGTCTGTTTACCGATGAGCAGGTGGAAGGCTGGAAGCTTGTCACCGATGCCGTGCATGACAAAGACGGTTTGATTGTAGCGCAGTTGTGGCATGTGGGCCGTGTCTCCCATCCTGATCTGTTAAAGGGTGAAACACCGGTTTCAGCAAGTGCTGTACAACAGGCCGGCTATGTCAGCCTGCTGCGTCCAAAACGTGAATATGTGGTGCCACGTCCACTGGAAATTTCGGAAATTCACGCCATTACCGAACAATATAAACAGGCAGCGATTAAAGCCAAAGCAGCCGGTTTTGATGGGGTAGAACTGCATGCAGCCAACGGTTATTTAATTGACCAGTTCCTGCAAAGCAAAACCAACCTGCGTGAAGATGAATACGGCGGTTCAGTTGAAAACCGTGCCCGTTTCTTATTGGAAGTGGTCGATGCACTGATTGAAGTGTGGGGCGCAGGCCGTATCGGTGTACATCTGGCACCGCGTGGTGATGAGCATGATATGGGCGATGCCAATCCTTTGGAAACCTTTGGTTATGTCATGCAAGAATTGGGTAAACGTCAAATCGCCTTCTTCTTTACCCGTGAATATCTGGCCGATGACAGCATCAGTCTGGAAATGAAGGCGCGTTCCAACGGTGTGCCGTATATTGCCAATATGCGTTTAAGCCGTGAAGATGCGCTTGAGCTGCTGGCATCGGGCAAAGCCGAAGCGGTGTCTTTCGGTAAGGCTTATATTGCCAATCCTGACCTGTTTGAGCGTTTGCTAGAAGATGAGCCACTGAATGAATTGAAGCTGGAAAACATGATTGGAACCGATGTGGCAGAAGGCTATATTGACTATCCCTTCCTGAATAAACAGCTTGCAGAAAGTTAAGCAGCTAATTTCAATAGAACAGAATAAATGATGTTACAGAGCAGAATTCATTAACATGTGAAGGCTGCTCTGTTATATTTTGCCGATTAAACATGATTTGAGGCAACTTGTTTGGCTACTCCTTTTTGGTACAACGCGGCACTTACTCTAATTAAGCCATTATATAAATGGCAGATTAAAAAACGTGCGCTGAATACGGAGCAATTGCAACAAGAATGTCTTGAGCGCTTTGGTCCATTTCAACAGCCGAAAAACCTGCATGCGCTCTGGTTTCATGTGGTGTCGGTGGGAGAAACCAATGCGGCACAGCCTTTAATTGAACATTACCTCAAACTGGGCCATCCGGTACTGGTCACCAATACCACCAAGACAGGGCAGGCTCGGGCCAAATCCCTGTTTTTAAAAGCTCCTTATGAACATTTGTTTCAGGCGGTGTATTTACCTGCCGATCAGAAAAAATTAGTCCAGACGTTTTATCAAAAATATCAGCCAAAAGTCCTGGCTTTGGTCGAAACTGAAATCTGGCCGAATTTAATCGACCAGGCACAGCAATTTAAAGTGCCATGTTTACTGATTAATGCCCGGCTTTCGGAAAAATCGGCCAAAGGCTATGCAAAGGTTCAAGGGCTGACCCAAGGTATGCTGATGGGTCTGGAACGCTTGCTGGCTCAGGACCAGACCACTTTAGACCGCTACCGCAATTTAGGCATGCCAGAGAATAAAAGTCAGGTACTCGGCAGCATTAAATTTGATATTCATGCGCCACAAAGCTTTATTCAACAGGCGCAGCAATTGCAGCAGGACTGGCATTTATCGGCACGTAAAATCATCACCCTTGCCAGCACGCATGCCCCTGAAGAACAGAAACTGTTAACGGCTCTAAAGCCTTATCTGAAAAAACATCCAGAACTGCTGGTCATTGTGGTGCCACGTCATCCGGAACGCTTTGATGAGGTTTTTCAAGCCACACAAAGTTTAAATCTCTCAACACAGCGTCGTAGTCTAGGACAAAAAATAGAAACCGATACGCAAATCTATTTGGCCGATTCGATGGGGGAAATGTGGCTGTGGTATGCCCTGAGTCAAGTCTGCTTTGTGGGCGGTTCGCTGAATGAACCGGGCGGCGGGCATAATATTCTGGAGCCGATTGCCTTAAATGTGCCGACAGTTTTGGGTAAAAATTATTTTAACTTCCAGACCATTGTGGATGAGTTTGTCGAGGTGGTTGGCGTAAAAGTCGTAAATGATGCAGAGCAAGCGGCTGAAATTTTAATTGAATTGTTAAATGATCACAGCGCTGCGGATCAGCTGAACCAGCATGCACAGAAAATTATGTTGCAGAACAAGGGTTCTTTAGCCAAACATATTGCGGTGATTGATCAGTATATTTAAATATTTCAAATGCACCATACGGCCTCATTTTGACAGAAAAGTTTAAATGTTGATTCGTAGGCAATCTCTACTTTTGAGGGATCAAAAGTAGCAAAAATCCTTTGCTGATCTGATACAGCATCCATGCTGTACAGATCAGCGGGCGACATCCCTGTCGCTTTCCGCGTATCCTAATATGTTGAATGATTCTTTAGCAGAAGATTATGAATATTGTCCTCCTTGACCCACGCCAAACTGAATCTGAATACTGGTCGATTAGCAGCAAACGTCAGTTAGAGCATCTACAGCAACATCTGGAGATTACTGTAGGCGATACGCTCAAAGTGGGTATTCGTGAGGGGAAACGGTATCTGACCGAAATTGTGGAAGTGACCCAACAGGCGATAACATTAAAACTGATTAAAGAAGAAAGTGTACCGGCTAAACTTCCAGTGACTCTAATTGTCGCCATGCCACGTCCGAAAGTGCTGCGCCGCCTGATTATGGATAGCGTGACTCTGGGGGTAGAAAAAATGATTTTGCTGCATAGCTATCGCGTCGATAAAAGCTATTGGCAAACCCCATTTCTACAGCAGCTAGATCATTATGTAACCTTGGGTCTGGAACAGGCGGGGGATACGGTTGCACCGCAAATTGAAATCCATAAACGTTTTAAGCCCTTTGTTGAAGATGTGTTGCCCGGTTTAATCACCGCAGAACGTCCTGCCTATGTGGCCCATCCTTATGTGGAGAAGTCCATGCCTTTTGCGATTGATCATCCCTGCACAATCGTGATTGGCCCAGAGGGCGGTTTTATCCCTTATGAAATTGATTTACTTATAAAAAACGGCTGCCAGGCGTTAAGCCTAGGCAACCGTATTATTCGGACCGAAACGGTAATTCCCTACGTATTGGGCCGTTTATTTAGCACGTGCTGATTCAGTGACTTCTGTCGTGTCATTGCCACGATAAACTTTCACTTCCTGAACCGGATAGGGAATTGAAATTTCGTGTTCAGCAAAGGCTTTAATTACATGTTCCTGAACTTCACTGATTGAACCTGCAGTGGTGGTTTCCGTGGTATCGACCCACCAACGTACATTCAGGTTAATCGAGAAGTCGGCAAGCGCATTGACGTTCACTGCAAATGCAGGCTGGCTCAAAATGGTCGGGTCTTTATCTAAAATGCTTAAGATAATGCTCTTGGCTTTTTGTACATCATCTTCATAGCCAATTCCGACCACAAATTCACAACGGCGGCGTTGATAGGCTGTGTTGACAGTTACTGCACTGGTATACACCGTCGCATTGGGAATCACGATACGGCGACCATCGGGGGAACGTAAGTAAGTCGCGCGAATCTGGATATCCTCAACCGTTCCTTCCATGCCCGAAACAATAATGTCATCGCCTATTTTAAACGGTTCGCCCAGCAGGATTAAGATGCCAGAGAGCAGGTTCTGGAAAATGTCCTTGAATGCAAAACCGATCGCAACCGAACCAATCCCCAGGGCACTCATCAGCTGACCCGGGGTAAAACCTGGAATGGCAATAACCATGGCAATTAAAAAGCCAATGAAGATGATGGCAGAACTGCCGACACGGTTTAGCACCAGGACCAGGTTCTGCTTGGTATAACTACGGTCCGCAAGCGCTTTACGGACAAAGAACTTAAACAGTTTTGACAGCAAATAGAAAATGGTAAACACCACCAACGCGATACACAAATAAGGCAGGCGTTCCCAAAAGGCATCGACAAATTTGTCGATGGTGGAATAGGCATCATTGTATTTTGCCGTATGTTCAATGACAGTTTGCGCTGTCTTTTCTGTTGCTTCATGCAAAAGTTGAGACGTGTCTTGAGTTACTTCATTCAAGGCGTTTTGTTTTTCAGCCACAAGTGTTCCGGATGATGATCATTGGGCGCTATTTTGCCTGAAACTGAGCAAAAATTTAACCGACAATATTTAGCATTCATTGACGTTTTGTCAAAAATTGTCAGTCGGCTTTAGAAATACTGGGTGCCTTTTTGAATGACTTGTGGCGGTACTTCCAGCTCGCCGGTACCGAACATATAAGACACCATGCTGCCTGAAGCCAGGAAACTCAGTACCGTGATGATAATCATCAACCAGGCCAATATTTTTTCCCAGACCGGCGTTTCACGTGGCAATCCATAGGTGTTGATGCCTTTGGTCCCGGCACCCAACAGCAAATACAGCCCCATAAAAATATTCACCAGTGGCAGCAAAAACAGCAGGATCAGCCAGCCGCTACGGTTCAGGTCATGCAGGCGGCGTACCGTAATCACGATCAGAAAATACAGATAAAGCACCAGAATGACCACAAAACCCAGTCCGGCGATTCCTGTCAGTGTATTGACGAACTGATTGTCCATGGACAAGGTATGCATATTAAAAATGCCCAGTGCCAGACTGAAAGCAAGGGTGGCAAAGAAAGCAATCAGATGCACAAACCCATACCAGCCAATTGAACTCAGACGACCGAAACGACCTTCCGGAGAAAGCGGATTATCTGCCTTGGCCGGTTGGGATCGGGAAAAAAATGGGGAGGCATCTTGCGGTTTCATACGCTTTTTCCGGTTAAAATAAAAATAAGAAAATGATGAATTCTGCAAAGTTAGAACACTATCTTCTGCTTAAATTATAAGATTAAATAAACAGATCAGATACGAATAAAACCATATTTTTTGTTGAATACGATAAGGGGTATGTGTTTTAAATTGTATAAATAAACTACGACCAAAGCATGATTGAAGCGGTTGAAAAATAATCGTCATACTGTAGATATGCAGTCAATAAATAAAGCAATAACAACGCGGCATAGCATCTCGTGATGAGATGAATAAGATCAAGGAAGTAAACAATGAATGAGATCTATCCTGTACCAGAAGAATTTAAAAAAACCGCTCGCACCAATGAGTCTGAATATTTCGAGCGTTATCAGAAATCCATCACGCAGCCTGATGAATATTGGGCTGAACAGGCCAACAAGCTGGACTGGATCAAACCCTTTACTCAGGTCAAAAATACCAGTTTCGACAAGGACAATTTCAAGATTGAATGGTTCGCTGATGGGCAGCTGAACCTCAGTGCCAACTGTCTGGATCGTCATCTCAAGGAACATCCGTATAAACCGGCCATTATCTGGGAAGGCGATCACCCGTCCCGTCACAAGATTATTTCCTTTAACGAACTTTATGATGAGACCTGCCGTTTTGCCAATGTGCTGAAAAAGAACGGGATTAAAAAAGGCGACCGGGTGGTGCTGTATATGCCGATGGTTTCGGAAGCCGCGATTGCGATGCTGGCCTGCGCCCGGATTGGCGCGGTGCATTGTGTGGTGTTTGGCGGTTTTTCTCCCGATTCACTGGCCAGCCGGATTGAGGACAGCCAGGCCAAAATGGTGATTACTGCCGATTCCGGCATGCGCGGCGGCAAGCCGATTCTGCTCAAAGCCAACGTAGATGAAGCCTTGAAAATTGCCGGAACTGAATCGGTTGAACATGTGATTGTGGTACACCGTACCGGCAACCCGATTGAAATGCAGCCCGGGCGTGATCTGTGGTATCACATGGAAATCATGTCGGTGAATGAAATCTGTCCGCCTGAACCGATGAATGCCGAAGATCCGTTATTCATTCTGTATACCTCGGGTTCGACCGGAAAGCCGAAAGGGGTGTTGCATACGACCGGTGGCTATCTGACTTATGTGAACTCCACTTTCCGCGAAGTGTTCGATATCAAGCAGGATGATGTATTCTGGTGTACTGCGGACGTGGGCTGGATTACCGGACATTCTTATGTGATCTATGGCCCCCTTTCCAATGGCACCACCACGGTGATGTTTGAAGGTGTACCGCAATATCCGACCTGGGCGCGTACCGGTCATATTGTCGACAAGCACAATGTTTCCATTCTTTATACGGCACCCACAGCCATTCGTGCCATGATGCGCGAAGGCGATGCCTTTGTTCGGGAAAGTGACCGCAGCAGCTTGCGCCTGATCGGTTCGGTGGGTGAGCCGATTAACCCGGAAGCCTGGAACTGGTATTACACCGTGGTCGGTGAAAGCCGCTGTCCAATTGTCGATACTTGGTGGCAAACCGAGACCGGCGGAATCCTGATTTCACCTTTGCCGGGTGCAACTGATTTAAAACCGGGTTCTGCAACCCGACCATTGTTTGGCATACAACCGGCGATTGTCGATGCTGAAGGTAAGGAGCTTGAAGGGGAAGCAGAAGGCAACCTGATCATCAAGGATTCCTGGCCGGGTCAGATGCGTACCATCTGGGGTGATCCTGAGCGTTTTATCGAAGCCTATTTCTCGACTTATCCGGGAAGCTATTTTACTGGAGATGGTGCCCGCCGTGACAAGGATGGCTATTACTGGATTACCGGACGTGTCGATGACGTGC
Source organism: Acinetobacter sp. T_3_1 (assembly GCF_025377055.1). Lineage (NCBI taxonomy): Bacteria > Pseudomonadati > Pseudomonadota > Gammaproteobacteria > Moraxellales > Moraxellaceae > Acinetobacter > Acinetobacter sp. T_3_1. The sequence continues at coordinate 61,320 of NZ_JACHVD010000014.1, forward strand.
TGAATGTTTCCGGACATCGTTTAGGTACGGCAGAAGTGGAAAGTGCTCTGGTAGCGCATGAGCATGTGGCTGAAGCGGCCGTGGTTGGTATGCCGCATGATATTAAGGGACAAGGCATCTGTGCATTCGTGACCTTACAGGCAAATTTTGAGGAATCCGAAGAACTACGTAATGAACTGATCAACTGGGTACGTAAGGTGTTGGGCCCTGTGGCTACACCGGACGCCTTGCATTGGGCACCGGCTTTACCGAAAACCCGTTCCGGTAAAATCATGCGCCGTATATTAAGAAAAATTGCCGCCAATGAACTGGACACTTTGGGAGATACTTCAACCCTGGCCGATCCGCAAGTGGTGGATAACCTGATTGCAACGGTCTATCCCGAAAAATAAGTGATTGATTAAAATACCGTCTGCATGTTCAGGCGGTATTTTTATTTTATGCATAAGCACTGCAGGCATTCAGATAAAACATGAAAACATCATCTGCTAAGCTAAAAATACAGCAATAATCAGATCATATTATGAATGCTTCATCCCCGCTTTTAACCTCAAATCCATTATACATTGCCGGGCAACTGGCGGAACAGTTTGCAACCACTGCTGCAGAACGCGACAAGCAGGGAGGCAACCCGAAACAGGAGCGTGATTTACTCCGTCAAAGTGGCTTGCTGGGGCTTGCCATTCCAACCCAATATGGCGGTCAGGGCGCGGACTGGAAAACGGTATTTCAGACCATTCAAACCATTGCCCAGGTCGACAGTTCACTGGCACATGTGTATGGTTTTCATCATTTGCTGATTGCGACGGTGCAACTGTTTTCCCAGCCTGAACAGTATGGAAAATGGTTTGAGCAAACTGCACAAGAAAACCTGTTTTGGGGCAATACTTTAAATCCCTTAGACCGACGGATCACCGCAACCCAAGTGTCTGAAAATGAATATCTATTTCAGGGTGAAAAAAGCTTCTGTTCAGGTTCGATCGATTCCGACATCTTGCTCTGCTCAGGCTATAACGAGGAAGGCAAATTGCTGATAGGCGTGATTCCGACAGCTCGAGAAGGGGTGAGCTTTTTAGGTGACTGGAACAATATGGGACAACGCCAGACCGACAGCGGTACCAGTCATTTTGAGCAGGTTAAAATTCAAAAAGATGAATTATTGCTCAATCCGGGACCACTGAGTACGCCGTATTCGAGTTTACGTCCGCTGATTGCGCAACTGATTTTTGTGCATCTGTTTTTAGGCGTGGCAGAAGGCGCTTTTGAAACCGCCAGAAAAACCGTACAAAGCCAAAAAGCCTGGTCCAAATCTTTGGTGGAAAATGCCGTGAATGATCCTTTTACGCAAAAGCACTTTGCCGAATTTTATGTGCAGCTGGAAGGCGTACGTTTACTGGCAGCTAAAGCGGTAGAAACACTACAGAAGGCTTGGGATATTGGTGCAGACCTAACAGCTGAACAGCGTGGTGAAGTGTCCATTGCCATTGCGACTGCCAAAATTGCTGCGACCAATACGTCGCTGTATATCACACAGAATATTTTTCAGGTGATGGGTGCACGAGCCACCACAGCCCAATTAAACCTGGACCGTTTCTGGCGCAATGTGCGTACTCAAACCTTGCATGACCCGGTGGATTATAAATATCAGGAAATTGGGGAGTGGGTGTTAACGGCTAAAGTGCCTGATCCGAGTTTTTATTCGTGATTTGAATATTCAAAAAGCCTCCTACAGGAGGCTTTTTCTTTCAGGTTCTAAAAATAAATTAAAAAGCCCAATTCATAAAGATTAGATTGTTTTGATGTGATCTAAATTTATGATTTATAAATTTAAATTTTTATAAGATGTATTATGTTAATTTTAGAAGTATTAATAAATGTCTTGGAGGATAACTACCATTAAATTTTTTAAATCTTCCCCTTTTTTATTATTAGCATTGTCATATGCAAGATCTGAAAGACGTAGCACACCTAAATGACTTCTTATAACTGTGATGCCCATATTTTCATGATTAGTAATTGTATAATCGAAAAGACAATCTTTTTCCCTCAACAGATTTAAACAGTCTTTTATTGAATCAGCTTTATTACATAGTGACTCTGCTAAATTCAAGGCTCTACTTTCTTCCATACACCATTCCTAAAAAATGAAAATACGCTTAAGTTTAAACGTTTTAAATTCATAAAAATCATCAAAAAATTTTCAACAAGGAACAGAAATTTCTTTAAGATAAATTTCACTTCTCTATTTTTGATGTGCTACAACTTCATTCATGTGATTCTACCCGCAATTTGAGAGCCTGATTCATATAGTCAAAGTCATGTTTTATCGATTTCAACTTGCTACGCATCATGGGTACAAGCAAGCCACTAAACGTTTCAGAGTGTACAAGACTGGTGCGACCATCCTTTTGGGAATAAAGTTCAAAACAATGCTGGCCATCTAGAAGACCGGGTATCAAAAAGTGACCTAGCCAGCTTAAAGATTGGGCATGTTTAACTTCCAATAGTGTCGGCTTAAACTGCATTGCTTTCTGTTTAGTCGGATGAATACTAATCTGTAATTTTTGACCTGCGTTTAACTTTCCTTCAATTTTACGGATAAAAGGGTTCCAACTCTGGTACAGTTTGAAGTCAGTCAATACCTGCCAGACTTGTTCGGGAGTCGCATGAATATCGATATGTGTCGTTATTTTTAAAGAAAGCATAGTTTACCTCTAGTATAGAGTCTGATGATTTTTTGCTGATAAGCCTAATTCAGTTAGGCTGTTTTTTCGCTGCTCACGAGCCTTTTTAGGGCAGCCACATTTTCAAATGTCTCTTCAGGAGACAGTGTTTTTAAAATTTCTTCAGTACTGTATCCCCAGGAAACTGCACCGAATGCGATTCCTACTGATTTGGCAGCTTCGCAGTCGGTGATCTGGTCGCCAATATAGATCGTTTCCGAAGATTGGCATCCTGCTTTTTTTAGAAGCTGTCTTAGTCTGGAGGCTTTTCCAAAAAAAGATGCACCGCATTCAAAGTAACTAAAATGTCGACAGCTTGAACCAAGAACACGGGTTACATTTTCGTATCCATTTGAAGAAACCAAACCCAGGATCACGCCATTTTCGCTTAGGTGGGCAAGCATTTCCTCGATATTCTCGAATAGGGGAATTTTTGAAAGGTCCTCCTGCATGAGTTTTATAAAGCTCTGCGCAATAGCGGGTAGTTTCCATACTGGTACTTCCAGTGTTTTCATTAGCTCTCGGGGACCAAGCTCTCTCAAAGATTCAACTTCATCTAACGGAATTTTCCTGAAAGCGTGTTTCTCAGCCAGATGATTTATGGTTAAAACAAAGAATGGAAATGAATCTGCTAATGTTCCATCAAAATCGAAAATGACCAGCTTGTAGGCTACGGCTGGATAAGTTTTTCCTATTATGATTTATTTTTATTTCCTTATTATTAAACCACTTGTCTATTAACTCAATTGTTTATTAGATGATATCTAATAGCTACGTCAGTAAATGACGTAGCTATACTCTTTTGATGCTTTACTAGGGTAGAGGCAAAGCTTGCCATAACACTTTAAACTTCTTTATAAAGAAAGCACCGATTTAACTAGATGCCCTAGGCACAACCCATCAACGCCGCTACGGCTTTTTCAAGAAAGTGCAAGGTGGCAGGTTTGAGCCAGGTCCCCTCGGCAAGAGTCGGTTCATTTTGCATTGCTTTTCGAATCTTCTCATGGGTAACCGGATTTTTGCCCGCATAGCCTTGTAACATGGATAGCCATTGCTGTGCCAAACGCTTTGCCTGTTCACTATCAGGTGCAATCCCTGCATGAAGGGCCTTTTCCAGTTCAATCAATAGCTGAGGCCAGTTTTTCATCTCACGGGCATAATGTTGCTTCATAAAGGCGAATTCCTGCTCGGATAAATAGCGTGAAAAAACGTTTAATTTGCTTTCAGCAAATGCTTCTAGTAGAAACTCAACCACTTCAGGACTCACACCTAACTTTTCCTGGAATGTTGGTTCAGCTGAATGCATCGTATTCAGTTTAGCCAGCCATTCAGGATTGGCAGCGGTGTTATGTTCGAGAGTTTGCATCCAGCGTGAAGCGAGGTTTCGGGCGGTTTCACTGCCAGAAGATGCTCCGGTTTTGAAGAGTGCATTTGCTTCGCGGACGAGCGCTTCCCATTCTTTTTGTGCTTTGCTGTCTGCTTGTAAAAAAGTCAGATCCGCAAGTTCTTCTTTTGTAAAATACTGTTCGTACATAGACATAAGCTCCAGTGTTTTTAACCAATTGTCCAGTTGCAGCTCTTCACCATTCATTAGTTGATCTTTGAGATTGCTCAGCCGATAGCGCAGTTGTGTCTGCTTGATGATCATCTGATCGATTGCCTGAATCTGCCGATCAATTAAGGGGGCGAGTGCAAGGTCTGGACCGTTAAGAACCGCGCCGATTTCTGCCAGTGTCATTCCAAGTCCTCGCAATGCCTGAATCTGGTGCAAGCGAGTAATATCTTTACGACTGTAAAGCCGGTAACCGGCTTCGGAGCGGGCCGAAGGCCGAAGCAAACCAATATCGTCATAGTGATGAAGGGTGCGAATAGTTAACCCCGTTCGCTTGGCCAATTCACCGACTTGTAACAACATCTTTGGACTCCTTTCTTCCTTAGGCGTGTCTTATGCTAGAGGCTGACGTTACGTAAGGGTCAAGCCCTTCAGCTAACGAAAAATATTTTTTGAATGAAATTGATAAAAATTTATCGAAAAATGATGTATCAACTTTGGTTTTAAAATGTTTTTCATCTCTTATTCAATAAGGTTTTACCAATCATTTGTTTGAAAATAGTCAGTTTTGCGATTTTTTTCGATTATTCAACAGTTACTGTTCCAGAAAAATCCATCCATTTTACGCATAAAAATTGGCCGGCTCTGTAAGCTTTGGCGCACATCAATTTAAGGATTTTGCGGATGGGCACAGCCGGATTTTTTTCCTATGATGAATTCATGCAGGAACAGGACGTTCCGGAACATAAAACAATAATAAAACATTCACACACCAGGACCGTGAAGCAAGACAGGAGTCATGCTTAACTAACCGATACGAAAAAGCCCGACAGGATGTCGGGCTTTTTTTATGTCATTTTATTTGGCCATGACTACTGGGCTGCTTTTTCTGAATCAGGTTGTGAACTCACAGGCTGTTGACTCGCAGAAGCAGGGCTAATCGTTTTATTGATTGGCTGATTATCCATCATGGTACCAATGGGCGATATGCGCCAAATCATGTTGCCTACATCATCGGCGACCAATATTGCTCCCGAACGATCAACTGCTACCCCAACAGGCCGCCCCTGCGCTTCACCTTGATCATTTAAAAAGCCAGTGAGTACATCTTGTGGCTGACCTGAAGGTTGGCCATTTTGAAAGGGTACAAAAATAACCTTATAACCGCTATGCGGTTTACGGTTCCATGAGCCATGCTGACCAATCAGCGCACCACTGCGATACTGCGGCATCAATTGAGCCGTATAAAATGTCAGGCCTAAGGATGCGGTATGGTTCCCCAAAGCATAATCGGGTTTAATCGCACGCGCGACCAGCTCGGAGTTTTGAGGTTTCACCCGTGTGTCCACATGTTGCCCATAATAGCTATAGGGCCAGCCATAAAAAGCGCCATCCTGGACTGAGGTCAGGTAATCGGGCACCAGGTCATTGCCAATTTCATCCCGCTCATTCACGACTGTCCAGAGCATGCCACTCTGCGGTTGCCAGTCCATCCCATTCGGGTTGCGTAACCCTGTGGCAAAGGGCCGTGCTTTGCCGCTGGTAATATCAAACTCCATAATCAGTGCGCGGCCAGCTTCCTGGTCTAGGCCATTTTCAGCCACGTTACTGTTTGAACCTACGGTAATATAGAGTTTGCTGCCCGCAGAATTGGCAATGACGTTTTTGGTCCAATGATGATTCAGCGGGCCGCCGGGCAAATCCAGGACTTTGCTGCCGCCTGCGGTAATTTGAGTTGCATCTTTTTGATAAGGAAAGCGCATTAAGGCGTCCGTATTGGCCACGTACAGCGTATTGCCGACCAGCGCCATACCAAAGGGTGAATTCAGATTTTGCAGGAACACGGTTTTTTGCTCTGCCACCCCATCGCCATTGCTGTCACGCAGCAGGCGAATGCGGTTGGCACTCGGATGCGATGACCCGGCACGCTTCATCAGCAGTTTCATGATTTTGCCCCTAAAACCTTTACTGTCATCCGGTTTGGGCGGTGCATCGGTTTCAGCCACCAGCACATCGCCATTCGGCAACACATACAGCCAGCGTGGATGTTCCAGTTCTTTGGCAAAGGCCTGAACTTTCAAACCCGGAGCCGGGGTGGGCATTGTACCGGCAGGCCAGCCTTTGGCCGGGGCAATATTGACTGTAGGAAACAGACTGGATTTGGGTTCAGGCAGATGCGGCTGAGGACCATAACTGTCTGTAATGGGTGACCTGGATGGTGAGGCACATCCGGTGAATGCCAATACAATGGCAGCGCCCGCAAGGGACAGTAAAAATTGAGCAGACATCTTTATTTCCAGCTTATTTTTTGCCGCTATCGCCTTACTTTAAAATTTTGTTGAAGTAGCCACCATGTGGTTCTTGTTTTTTCTGGTTGACGATTGGTTATTGCGTTCGGTTTGAGTAAAGCTAGCTCTGCTGCATAATTAAAAAAATCCCCCAAGCCGAGCCTTGAGGGAAAGATGGAGAAGCCATTTGATTATTATGATTTGAGTTCGTGTACGGTCTGTTTGCTTACCGAGATTAAGCAGACTTAGAGGTGACAACAGCGAGCTGCTGCGCTTCCAGTTCACGAACCAATGGCAACACTTTTTGTCCAAAATATTCAATTTCTTCAATAAAATGTAAGAAGCCGGACAAAATCAGATCCACACCGACTGCTTTCAGTTCAACAATACGTTCCGCAATTTGCTGCGGCGTGCCGATCAAATTGGTTTTAAAACCATCATTGTACTGCACCAGATCTTCAAAGGTCGATTTAGCCCAGTTACCTTCACCCTCGAATGTTGCAGCACCTGCTTCACGGGTGGCATCCCCAAAAGATTTCACGGCCTGCACATTGGCTTTGGCCACAATTTCTTGCAGTACGGCTTGCGCTTCCTCTTCAGTATCACGGGCGATGATGAAAGCATTCACACCAATCTTCACTGAATGATTATTGGCTTTGGCTTTTTCACGAATATCATCAATCTGCTTTTTCAGTTCTTCTGGCGTGTTGCCGTTGGTAAAGTACCAGTCCGATACCCGTGAAGCCATGTCACGCGCAGCACGTGAACTACCGCCCTGAAAGATTTCAATATGCGGTTTTTGCACCGGTTTTGGTGCCAGGGTATAGTCCTTGAACTGGTAGAACTTGCCATCAAAATTGAAATGATCCTGAGTCCACACACCTTTTAAGCTGCGAATGAATTCTTCAGAACGTGCATAACGCTGGTCATGTTCAGGCCATTCTTCGCCAATGGCATCAAACTCGCCGCGGAACCAGCCACTGACCACGTTAATGGCAATACGGCCATTGGTCAGGTGGTCAATCGTCGCCAATTGTTTGGCGGCCAGTGCCGGTTTCCATGGACCTGGCAAAATTGCAGCAATCACCTTAAGTTTTTCAGTCTTCGCCAATAGGCCATGACTGAAGCTGACAGATTCATGCTGGTTTTCCGCGTTATAGCCGGCAGTAAAACGAATCTGGGTCAAGGCATATTCAAAGCCGCTGTTTTCCGCTGTTCGCGCCAGGCGCACGTTGTAGTCATAACTCCAGTCTGTACGCTGTTCAATATCGCTCACCACCAAACCACCGCTGACGTTTGGCACCCAATAAGCAAATGTAATGTTTTTATCTTGTACTGACATTCTGTATACCCTCAGGATGTAATTGCTTAGCTGCTTTAAGCCACTTGCGGCTTCGGCGCTTTTTTGCCATGTAGACGCTCTTCAGCAGCATCCAGGCTTGGAACAGCAGCGGAAGGAAGCACTTCTTCCTGCTCAATCTGTTTGTTGATGCCGAGGTTCTGGTTGGCTTGCTGAGATTTCTCTTTGACCACTTCAGCGCGCTGGCCTTTGGCAGGCGCCCACTCAAGAATTGGCAATGCACGTGCTACAGCGAGGGTAATGCGGTCACGCAGCAGTTCACTGTGAATGGTATATTCAGGGGTAAAGTCACGGTCGGTTGCATAGACCCCAATTGGTAAAGTCTGCGCCTGGAAAAAGCTGAACAATGGACGCAATTGATGTTCCAGCACCAAGGCATGGCGTTCAGAACCGCCAGATGCAGCCAGTAATACCGGGACATCGACCAAGGCAGTTTGTTCTACAAAATCAAAGAAATGTTTGAAAAGTCCGGTGAAGGATGCACGGTAAACCGGTGTGCCGACAATCAGGGCATCTGCCGCTTCAACGGCTGCCAGGTCATCCTGTACACGTTGTGGCAACTGGTTACGGTAAATTGCACCGCCCAGTAAAGAGCCGATTTCGCTAAATTTAATAAAGTGCACATGAATTGGCGTTGCTTCACCTAACTCATCAATAATGGCTTGTACCAGTGCCTCGGTTTTAGAAGGGTTGTTTAAGCCGCCTGATACAGCAACAATATTCAATGGTTTTTGCGCGTTTAAAATAGACATTTTTGAATAACCTAAAGCATAGAATCTCGGAATAGCTTTATTAATCAACAGCAGGAATATTCTGTAAAATAAGCAAATCAATAAAAGTTATCTGATTTTAAGATATAAAATAAAAAGTCATTAAAATGTGCTTTTATAGCACCTAATATTTTGATTTTTATATTTATATTCATTGTTAATAAGTATTTTGAGCTAGCCGATAAAATTTATATCAAAATATGATTAGGTTTGATGATTTTTCGAAAAACCTGAATAAAAGCAGTTTTTTAATAAAATAATGCCATATTGGATGAAAAAAGTGATTGTTTGCATATCCTTAATAGTGCTTGTGTGGTTAGAATAGCTCTTAATGTGCACCAGATCTTTCATGCTGCTTATGAATATTTTAATCGTAGATGATCATCCCCTGTTTCGTCATGCCTTGATTCAAGCTGTTCGTTACAGTTTGCCGCAAGCGCAAATTCAGGAAACTGCTGCAGTCAATGAGTTTTATGAGCGCCTGGATAATGGACCGGAACCAGATTTGGTTTTACTGGATCTCAATTTGCCGGGAGCTTCGGGCTTTTCGGCTTTGGTGCATGTCCGTGCCCAATATCCATCCATTCCGATTATTGTGGTGTCTGCGCATGAAGAAGTATCGATTATTCAACGTGCCATAGCCCATGGTGCAATGGGTTATATTCCGAAATCTGCGCATCCAAGCCATATTGGTGAGGCAATCCGTCAGGTACTGGAAGGGGAAATCTGGTTACCGCCAAACTTGCCTGCCAACATGAACTTTGACCCGCGTGCAGCTGATGAAACCGCATTGGCAGAACGTATTCAGTCACTTACCCCGCAACAATTCCGCGTATTGATGATGGTGGCGGAAGGTTTGCTGAATAAGCAGATTGCCTATGAACTGGATGTTTCTGAAGCGACCATTAAGGCACATGTGACGGCCATTTTCCGTAAACTGAATGTGCAAAATCGTACTCAGGCCGTATTGGCCATCAGTGCGCTAAATATCGAAGAAAAGAAAATGTAATCTGCTGCATAGAGCATTGAACAAAAAAAGGCACTTGATAAAAGTGCCTTTTTTTGTTGGAAATGACTTTAAAAAACAAAGCTTTTAATGTCTTGCATTAGGCGACGCAGCTTTGTCTGGGAGTGCTGTCTGTGCAAAATAAGGGATTCAATGCACATTGCAGATCATCAATTTGCTCTTGAGTGACATAGGCTTTCTCTTTCAGATATTCAGCCACACTGTCATCGCGCAAACTCAAGAAGGCAGCATCATATACGCCCAAATCGACAAACAATGCTGCGGTTTCCAGACTGTTAAAGCGGTCTAAATAGACATCGCTGCCATACAGCAGGAAAATATGATCTTCATCGGCATGGGCATTGATGCCTAAATGTTTTGCCAATTCCAGGGGTGGGGTTTTAATAAACAGCAGATCAGAGAGTTCATCAAACTGGGTGGTGTCGAGCAGATCCTGATCGGTTTTGACTTTTCCAAGCCATGCCTTAAACACCAGCACGGCACCACCACGCAATAACATGCTCCAAATCTGGTGACGGACTTTATCCGTTAAGTCTTTAGCTTCAGCGGCTAAAGACTGAATCAGCTTGTCTTCCTGTTCAGCGAGTTTCTCAAATAAACCCAAGCCTTGCGGTTTATAAGCTGCAGGGCTAAAGACATCAAAATTCAACTCATCGAAGACCTGCAAGGCAAGCGGGACGGCGCTTTGATACAGGGTATTCAGGGCTTGAATATGAGTGTCCTTTAAGTGGCTGGGTCTAAATAATTCGGTCCATTGAATTTCGGGCAACAGGGCATTGGCCCCATATTGACGGTAAAATTGTTGCGATTGATCTACGCCATAACTTCCGGCTTCAGAAATGTTCATCTTAAACTCCTGTATTTTCTATGATGATCAGTTTCTTGGGCAGCGTTTTGAGGCAGACTGATAGACAGATTAAACTGATCACTTATTGCTCTCATATATGAGCCAGGCTGACTACAAACGGAATACGACTAAAGTTATATAATAGATTTTTCCTCTAAAAATTTTTTTAATAATAATGACTTGAAAAAATTGTAACCAATTATACAAGTGTATATTTAAATTTTGATCATCTTTGCCATAGGAAATGCAAGGTTGAAATTTTTGGTCAATAAAGGAGCGGCTAAATTAAAGAATTTGAGCAGTTTTGCCTAGAACAGAAAATAAATTGCCAGTGAGGTAAATAGAGGGTGTTTTTATGTAATGAAAACGCCCATTTCACATACATGAAATGGGCGTTTGATCTGCAGTGATTTCTGAATAAGTCGCTTAAGAACCAGAAATTTTTAAGCCCGATAACCAGGAACGCAGTGATGCCGGTTTTAACGGCTTTTTCAGCAGCACAATATTCAGTTCTTTCAAATGCTGTGGCAATTCAGGATCAGAATCTGCGGTAATCAGTGCCACCGGAACCTGTTCCTGACGGTTGGCCAGAATGAAATCCAGACCAATTTTATTGTTGTTCAGGTGCTGATCGACCAGCCACACCTGAATATTTTCTTGCTGAATGAGTTCTAGCGCCTGTTCAGGTTCAGTGGCTTTAAAGACCTGATAGCCCCATTTGGTCAGTAAGGTGGTCATTCCTTCCAGAATGGTTTCATCATTGTCCAGACATAGAATCTTGTAGGCCTTGCTTTTCAGTGGGGTCGCCTGTACTGGCGCTGCCACCACTTTAGGCGCATCCACGATTGGCACTTCAATCATAAAACACGAGCCCTTGCCATATTCAGAATAGACATGTACCGGATAGTCCAGCAGGCTGGTCATGCGCTGCACAATGGCCAGGCCGAGTCCAAGACCCTGCTCGCCCCAAGGCGAAGTATGGCCACAGCGTTCAAACTCCTGAAACAGTTTGATGCGCTGTTCTTCGGCAATTCCGGGACCGGTATCCCAAACGCCAATCCGGATATGGCGCGGTTTTTCTGCAGAGCGAAGTACGCCCACCACAACCTTGCCTTTAGCGGTATAGCGCAGGGCATTGCTGACAAAGTTCTGAATAATCCGGCGAATCCATTGTGGATCGGTATCAATCCAGAACTGTGCATCATGCACGCTGAATTTAATGCCACGTTGAGCGGCAATGGATTTAAATTGCAGTTCCAGATCACTTAACAGGTCATGCAAGGGATAAGGCTGACGTTTCGGCTGGATGGTACCGCCTTCGAGACGGGCAATGTCCAGCAGGGCAGACAGCATGCTTTCTGCACCATGCAAGGCGCGATCAAGCTGTTGCAGGGTCTTGCGGTCTTCATCCGACTGTACGCTTTGTTCTAAAGCGGTACTGAACAGGCGTGCGGCATGCATTGGCTGTAACAGGTCGTGACTGGCCGCTGCAATGAAACGGCTCTTGGACATGTTGGCACGGTCAGCCTGTTCGCGGGCCAGTTGCTGCTCGGAAAGTGCATCGGCCAGCTGTTGGGTACGGTCCTGTACCCGTGCCTCAAGTACCGCCTCATTTTCACGGAAAGCGGTAATATCGGCGAAGGTGGTGACGAAGCCGCCGCCTTCAATCGGATTGCCGCGCATCTGGATCACGCGGCCATCTTTACGGATCCGTTCAAATTCATGCGCGCTGCCCATGGCCATCCAGTGAATCCTTTTGCGCACGTGTTCTTCGACCGAACCCGGCCCGCATTCACCGCGCTCGGCGTTATAACGGATCAGGTCGGCAATCGGACAGCCAACATAGACAATATCTTTCGGATAATCGAACAGTTTCAGGTATTGATTGTTCCAAGCCACCAGACACATGTTTTCATCGACCACGCTCACCCCCTGGGTCATATGGTCAATCATGGTCATGATCAGGTTCTGGTTAAAACGCTGCCATTGCGAGGCCTGATCCAGAATATTGGCGACCTGACCCAGGGCTAGACCATTATTCACCATGGCGGTGGTGAGCAGGGTACGCGCCGAAGCAGCACCAATCGTTCCGGCCAGATACTGTTCGGTAAAGCGCCACCACATGCCATTGGCATTGCTGTTTTCATTCAGTATGACGTTGTTTTGGGCGCAAAACTGCTGAAAGGCTTGGGTAGCTGGGCCTTCACCGGTAATCCGTTTGGCGAGGGTAATTAAATCGCCCACCTTCAGACGGGCCACATCCTGGTGAGAATAATTGATTTCACTTGAGGCACTGTGGGTCGGCAAAGGTTTGGTTTCATAATAGAAAAAACTTTCCGCCTGAATTTGCTCGGCAATACTGGGACGGAAAATTCGCGACACCCAGATATAAAGCACAATATTGAGACCCAATGCCCAGGTCACGCCATGGGTGAGGGGAGCAAAAGACTGAAAACCAAACAGCGCTTCGGGGCGTAACCAGTCCATGCCTAAAGGCCCTGCAAGCAGGAATTGCTGGCTAAAATAGCTGTATTCAGCAGGCAGGCTGCGCAGTACGGTAGGCAACAGCAAGGTATAGGCCCACATCACGAAACCGGCAATCAGACCTGCATATACGCCCTGTTTACTGCCACCACGCCAATACAGGCCACCAATCAATGCTGGAGCAAATTGGGCCACGGCACTGAAGGCCAGCAAGCCAAATACTGAAAGCTGGTCAATGTCATTAAAGAAATGGAAAAACAGGAAACCCAGCAACATGACCGCTAAAATGCACACCCGACGGGTAAATTTCAGCACCAGAGGCAGACGCTTGTCATGACGTGAAAGTATGCCGGTACGCCATAAGGCAGGCATAATCAGGTCATTACTGAGCATAATCGACAAGGCCACGGAAGAGACCAGCAGCATGCCCGTAGAAGCGGAGAACCCCCCCAGGAAGGCCAGAAGTGTCAGCCACTCCTGATCATAACTGAGCGGCAAGGACAGTACAGCCACATCGGGAATTGCAAGAAAATGCGGTGCAGCATGCAACGCCCAGCTGGCAATCGGAATAATCGCCAGTGTGGTCAGAATCAGGTAAGTGGCAAACCAGCGACGTGCACCCCGAATATGTTTTTCATCCCGCAGTTCAACCACCGCGACATGGAATTGTCGTGGTAAGCAGATAATCGCCAAGGCTGCGAGCAAGGTTTGCACCCAGAAGGTTTCGGGAACACCAAACAGCTGAACCTGTTTAAAGGTTTCTACCACATCTGTGGAAATTTGCCCCAGGTTTTCGGGTGCATCAAAGACAAAGAACAGGGCCACACACAGCAGGGCAAACAGTTTGACAAAAGACTCAAATGCCACGGCCAGCATTAAACCGCCATGCTGTTCGGTATTGGCAATTTGCCGAGTACCGAACAGCATGGCTAGAATGGCTAAAATTCCAGTCAAGAAAAGCACACTATTGGTGGTGCCCTGAATCCCGCTATTTTCTTGCAGAATCACCGATGCACTCAAGGCAATGGCTCTGAGCTGCAAGGCTAAATAGGGAATAATCGCGATGACTGCCAGAATGGTGACCAGGGATGCCAAAGGGCCGCTTTTGCCATAACGTGCAGCCACAAAGTCTGCAATAGACGAAATGGCGTGATGCTGGCGCACACGGCCTAAACGGCGCCAGATATCATAACCGACACCGACAAAAATCAGGGGACCCAGGTAAATTGGCAGAAAGATAATGCCTTCACGAACTGCAGCCCCGGTTGCACCGTAGAATGTCCAGGATGAGCAATATACCCCTAAGGTTAGACTAAAGAGTAACATGCGACCACGAGTACTTAGGCGACTCGCGTGTTTTTCACCAAAAAATGCACAGATAAAGAGTAACGCGATATAAAGGGCGAGTACCCCGATAATGAGCCAACTATTCATATTGCCTACAGCATAAATTTATGTCGTAATAATACCCTATCTAATAATCTCGCCGCTTTAATTGATCAAAATTTAACACCAAAGTAGTAATTACAAGAACCTAATAAGATTGTTAAGTTAGACAACGAAATAATTCGAATTAAAAAAACACCTATGGCTGGGTGCACACAGGAGCATGATTATGGATGAGGCACATGTAGAACGTATTCTACAGAATCCCAAATTTAAAGAAATGGTCAGCAGAAAAAGCAGATTAAGTTGGACATTAACAATCATCATGTTGATTGTTTATGTCGGCTTCATGCTTTTAGTTGGTTATAACAAAGAATTCTTAATGAGTTCGGTTAGCGGCGGCGTTACCACTGTAGGTATGCCACTCGGCTTGAGCATTATTGTATTGTCTTTCATTTTATGTGGTGTTTATTCATATATTGCAAACAATAAACTGGATGCATTAAATGAAGAAGCGATGCGAGAAGTTGAAGCAATTGCGAATGAGAAAGGACAGTAATCAGATGAAATGGAATTCATTGAAAGCGCAAGCACTCGCTGCTTCTACGCTACTGATGTCAGGTATGGCAATGGCAGGTCCGGATTTGGGTGCAGCTGAACAGCAAGCAACCAACTGGCATGCGATTATTATGTTCGCGATTTTCGTGGGCTTCACCTTGCTGATTACCAAATGGGCAGCAAGACAAACCACCAGTACTGCAGATTTCTATACTGCAGGTGGTGGTATCTCAGGTTTCCAGAATGGTCTGGCGATTGCCGGTGACTATATGTCAGCAGCATCATTCCTGGGTATTTCCGCAATGGTATTCAGCTCAGGCTTTGACGGTTTGCTTTACTCACTCGGTTTCATGGTGGGCTGGCCAATCGTATTGTTCCTGGTCGCAGAGCGTTTACGTAACCTGGGTAAATTCAACTTGTCTGACGTGGTTTCGTTCCGTCTGGAAGAAAAACCGGTACGTACTCTGGCAGCTCTTAGCTCTTTGGTTGTTGTTGCCTTTTATCTGATTGCTCAGATGGTTGGTGCAGGTCAGCTGATCAAGCTTCTATTCGGTCTGAACTACAACATTGCTGTGGTGATTGTGGGCCTTTTGATGATGGCTTACGTAATCTTCGGTGGTATGCTGGCAACGACTTGGGTACAGATCATCAAAGCGGTGATGTTACTTTCAGGTGCAACTTTCATGGCTTTCATGGTAATGAAAGGCGTGGGCTTCAGCTTCACCAACATGTTTGAACAATCAATCCAGGTGTTCTCTAAAGTACATGAAATCAGCCTTGCAGAAGCAGGCAATATCATGGGCCCAGGTAAACTGGCAGCGAACCCGATTGATGCGATTTCACTTGGTCTTGCATTAATGTTTGGTACAGCAGGTCTACCACATATCCTGATGCGTTTCTTTACCGTAAAAGATGCGAAAGAAGCACGTAAATCAGTGGTTGTGGCTACAGGTTTCATCGGTTACTTCTATCTTTTAACTTTCATCATCGGTTTCGGTGCGATCCTTTACGTATCAAACAACCCGCAATTCATTGATGTAGCGAAAATGGCTGTAACTGGCAAGTTGGAGCTTGTTGGCGGTAACAACATGGCTGCAGTTCACTTGTCTGATGCTGTTGGCGGTGACTTGTTCATGGGCTTCATTTCAGCGGTAGCATTCGCAACGATTCTTGCGGTTGTGGCTGGCTTGACCCTGTCTGGTGCTTCAGCAATTTCACATGACTTGTATGCAAACGTATTCAAGAAAGGCCAAACGACTCCTGAATCTGAACTGCGCATGTCTAAAATTGCCACTTTAGGTCTTGCGATCTTTGCGATGATTTTGGGTATCCTGTTCGAGAAACAAAACGTTGCCTTCATGGTGGGTCTGGCATTCTCGGTAGCGGCATGTGCCAACTTCCCGGTACTGGTACTGTCAATGTTCTGGAAAGGTTTGACCACTCGTGGTGCGGTAATTGGTGGTGTTGTAGGTCTTGTTGCTGCAGTGACTCTAATCATCTTGTCTAAAGCGGTTTGGGTAGATACGTTCGGTATTTCTGAGACACCAGTCAACCCATTCAATGGCCCAGCAATCTTTGCAATGCCATTATCGTTCCTGTGCTGCTGGTTATTCTCTGTGACTGACAGCTCGGCTCGTGCGCATGCAGAACGCAAAGCTTTCGATGCTCAGTATGTACGTTCACAAACAGGTATCGGTATCTCTGGTGCATCAGATCACTAAGATAACGTTACTTTAAAAAAGCCCCGTCAGGGGCATTGCTGTCCCACAATTTTTCACAAGAGGAAGCTCATTTGAGCTTCCTCTTGTTTTATGGGTATTTTATCGGGTGAAAATAAAGCTTTTAAAGTTCTTCTTTCAAACAAATTCACTTGAATTATTCTGAGTAAACGTTGAACTGTCCAACCTGTTTTCCCTAAATGTTGAGCGAAACTCACCAATAAATAGGCGATCATCGCAATCCAGA
>NZ_JACHVD010000015.1:0-5935 GCF_025377055.1 Acinetobacter sp. T_3_1
AAATCCTGTCGCACAACAGGTTTAATTAGCTCATGAAATACGGTATTCTGATGTGACAAAACCTGAATCCTGGTCGTTAAAGTGTTTGTTTGCACTCATATTTTAACTGTTAGGACTCAGGTTTTTTTATTTAAAGCAAACTATGGGACAGCAGTGCCGTCAGGGGCTTTTTTTATGTCAGTGCAAATAACACATCGCCTGATTGTAACACCCCTGTTCAAATGGATATTCCTGTTTAAATTCCCTTTCAGCAGATCATAAGAGTGACTGCATCCACCTTGAACAGATCAAAATAACGGTTTTTTTTCAATCTTTTTCATACAAATATTTCGCTTGTCGCTTCAGCATTCATGCTAAGTTGATTAAAAGGAACATAAAAATTATTGAAAAATTCAGGCATAAAAAAGCGATCTTCTGGAGCAGAAAATGCAGGCAATCATTGAGGTGTGGAAGGTATTTCGCGTATTGCCTTCAGCTTGGCTACTTTTATTACAATTTATTATTTTGATCCTGTCCGTTGCAGTCAATTACAGCACGCCTTACCGTACGCTCAGCTGGCTATTGGGAGTGCTGGTTTTACTGGTCATTGCCAAAGTGATTAAACAAACCCCAATGTTTACCATTTTGGGCTTAAGTTTCGTGAGTGGCGCCGTGATTTTTTCTTCCCTGATGTTATTAGGCATAGAAAATCTCTGGATACAGGTTATCGCCCATGGCTTTGAAGCAGCCGCTTATTTTAGCGCGGCTTATGGTCTGTTGCGTTATATGTTTGAAGACCGCTATTTAACCCGAGATGAACTGTTTGCTGCGGGTGCGGTATTTACCCTGTTGGCCTGGGGATTTGCATTTTTGTATAACGTTTGCCAGCTGCTGGCGCCGGGAAGTTTCCTGAATCCCAACGTTGCAGGTTTACAAAGCTGGCTTGATTTATTGTTTCTGAGCTTTAGTTTACAGTCCGCAACCGGCTTATCAGATTTAATGCCCATAAGTGCCCCCGCACGGGTACTGGCACTATTGCAAATGTTTTCTGGGGTGATGTATCTGGCCCTCATTGTTTCACGCTTGATTGCCTTGCAATATATTGCTCATTTACCCAAGCATCCTACGGATAAAGACCAATAAAAAAGGACGCTTTAAGCGTCCTTTTTTACTCTTTTTCTAATTCAAAATTAGAAACGGAATTTAGCGTTAACGCCTACAGTTTCTGTATCGTATACAGAACCTTTTTCAGCATTGGCATTTACGTAAGACGCACCAACTGCAACAGCAGGAGTGATGAAGTAATTTACGTTCGCACCCCAAGCTTTGTCTGGTGAACCAGCGAAGCTAGATTCAGCGTAAGAAGCGCCAACGCTTAACTTAGGCGTAACGAAAAGAGTTGTACCTAGGTTATAAGCAGTGTCTTCACCATAAACTAAACCTGACTCAAAACCGATTGACATGTTCGTACCGTCAATTGCACCTACGTATTTAGTACGTGCAGTGATTGCATCTTGGTCTTGATCAATTGTCTCAGATTCTAAACCAGCTTTAGCAACGCCATTAGCAAGGATGTTGAAAGCATCTAAAGAATATTGGTTTGCAACGCTGGTATAACCCACAGCCACCAAGAAGTTGTTAATTGGAAGAACACCAAGCTCTAAAGCATAACGGTCACCGTGATCATCGGCATTTCCATCTTTGTTGTCAGTAATGGTATTGCTATAAGAAGCGCTAGCGTATACAGGAACAACTTTAGTTGGAATATACGCTTCAGCTTTAGCACCAATAGTGTGAGAAGTGAAATCAGAATCGTCTGCATCTACATCGTATTCACCGTAGTTATAAGCTACAGACACGTTAGACGCTTGGTTTAAGAAAGCTGCTTCAGCCAATGGACCTTTAGAAGAATCAACATCTTTAAGGTAATAAGTGCCTTGCACAGCACCAGTAAAGTTTTTGTCATTTACTGTGTTGTCGATGTACTCAGATTGACCTTGTACTTCTACTTGATACGCTTGAGCACCGGTCATGGCTAATAATAAAGCAGTGGCTAAACCGAGTTTTTTCATAGTAATTTCCAGTTCTATTTTCTATTGCAGATGGATTAAACTATGTTCATTGTATTGTAACAAAACATTAAGTCAATGAACTAAAAAGACATTATTTTGTTTTTTTTTTNTAATAAAGCAGTGGCTAAACCGAGTTTTTTCATAGTAATTTCCAGTTCTATTTTCTATTGCAGATGGATTAAACTATGTTCATTGTATTGTAACAAAACATTAAGTCAATGAACTAAAAAGACATTATTTTGTTTTTTTTTTGTTATGAGTAGCATATGTGGTTAAAAAAAATACAAATGATCTATGCTATGTCAACTTTGAAAATTGTTTTTTAGAACAAATGAATAAGCGGTTTTTTATAACGTATCTGCTTGGGAATAAACAGAAATTAATGGCTAATTATAATGTTAAATTGAATTAATTTTAAGAATTAATTGTAAAATTCAATTGAAATATATTTTGTTACGTGAACTGTGCCCCATCTTGGAAATGTTTGTTCGATTTCCGCGATGAAACTTTCAAAACTGATAATTTTTGATTGAAAAATAAACACATTATTTTTTGTTTTGTGATGTATTTAACATAAATGAAGGGAATTTTTGTTTATTTAATACCTTACTACTTTAATAGGCTTTACTTATTTGGTAATTTTTACCATAATGTATCTATCAATTCATACTACATTGAAATAATGTGATGATGATCTGATTCTCCATAAGCAAGTTTTTGTTTTATATGCCCAACTTTCCCCAAGGTTGGGCTTTTTTTTATTTAAATCAAACAATTTCATTGAGTTTAAAAGAAAATAAATAGCAGAATAGAAACCAAGACTGCTGAAGTTAAAGCTT
Source organism: Acinetobacter sp. T_3_1 (assembly GCF_025377055.1). Lineage (NCBI taxonomy): Bacteria > Pseudomonadati > Pseudomonadota > Gammaproteobacteria > Moraxellales > Moraxellaceae > Acinetobacter > Acinetobacter sp. T_3_1. Next base: position 2,891 of record NZ_JACHVD010000015.1, read on the forward strand.
ATTTTTTTTCATGATTAAATAATTTATTTTTTTAGTCATCTATTAATTGATAAAGCACCAATATAGTGCAATAAAATATAATATTTTTAACCTGTTTATTAAGTTCTAAGCATAAAAAACCCCAATTTTCAAAGAAAACTGGGGTTTTTCGCCAAAATCTTCGGAAAAATTAAATAGTCTGCTGAGGAATATATTTAATTTGCCCTAATGCAGTGCATTATGCACTTATTTGTAGCACGTGTAAATGTTTTCTTACAACTGTCGTAGAAAATTTTTTAAATCTTTATAATTTATAAAAAAATTTAGAAAAATAAATAGTTTATATTCTCAATATTGGCAGCAGAAAGCCGAGGTTTAATTTGGACTGTGTGCTGACTTCAGGGTAATTCAATCATTTCCAAACTCTCCAATTACATAGTGAAAAGCGATCCGATGCTGTAAGCAAAAAAACAGGCAAATACGGAGATAAATTCGGTTAAAACGATAGCCCGAGGAGCTGTGCTTTAAAGCTTTAGTCAAGAAATACAGGATTTTTAATTTTTATTTGAAAAAATATTATAAGTGATTGATAAAATAGAAATGTTTAAAAATTTTGATTAAATTTTAACTCTTTTTAAATTAAAATCATGTAATATATATAATTGTATTTGCATATGATTATCAAACATGATTGATCAGCCGTGTTGTATGGAGCGTATTTGATTCATGCATAAATTACGCTCGGAACATATCAGCCAGCGACTGTTCTGGTCAATGATCATTATCATCCTGTCTTTACTATTTTTGTCTGTTCCTTTAATTGTCAGTAGTTATCAAAGCTATCAAAAAGCGGATCGAGCTTTAACTGAAATTTCTGCGCTTCGTGCAGTTGCCGATTTAGCCAATAAAATTTCCCGGGAACGGGCACCTGCGAATAAGGTCATGTCGAGTAATGCCGATGAATTCGCGGCAAATCTAAAAGAATTAAAAGCTTACCGTAAAGAAGTGGACCTGCAGATTGAACAGACACATGCAATTTTAGCTGCGGCGGGCTTTACGGTTCAGTCTCAGGCATTATCTTCCCAGTTAAAAGCCGCTCTGGCCCAAGGTCGCAATGCTGTTGATGCTTATGGCGCCTTGCCTCGATCTGAACGGAGTGCAAAACAGCTGGATCAGGCGATTCAGCACATGTTTAAGGCGTGGGACAGTTGTAAGGGAATTATAGAAAATGTATTGGTGCATTCTGAAGCTAAAGGGACTTCAGTTTCAGACTATTATACGCTGATTTTAATTTTGGCTGATTTGCGTGATCAGGCGGGTCGAACTGCATCGAATATTGTGGCAGCAGTGACTTTTAATGAAAAAATACCTGAAGATAATTTAGCGCGGTCGTTACAGACGCAACATCAGGCCCATTATTTATGGGCTTTAGTGAATACCATACAGCCCGAACAGGATAAAACCCCTGAATATCTAGCTTTGCATCAGCAAGTAAAAACACAATTTTTAGACCGAGGCATTCCAATCGTTGCCCGCCTGATGAATGAAAGTATCCACAATCAGGCATATTCATTGACCGGTACGCAACTCACAGAGGCAATGGTTGATAAATTTGTAACAGTGGTCGATCTGCAAAGCTATATTCTGGATTACAGTGTTAAGGTGGCTCAAAGCCAGAAAAAACAAGCCCAGCAAAAATTGATTTTAATTTTATTGGTGGCGCTGATTTGTTTGGTAACGGTTATTTTTACCATGATCCATGCGCGCAATCATGTTTTTATACCTTTAATTAAAGCCAGAAATACCATTCTTCGATTGGCCCAGCATCAGGTTATAGAGACCGAACGGGAACCATTATCTGCTGCAGAGCCAGTCACCTTGTTGAATGCCCTTAAAGAATTAAAGCGCGTGCTACAGCAGCGTGATGCACTGGAATTTCAGCTCAGAAATATTGCCAATACGGATAATTTGACGGGTGTATCTAACCGTTTGGCTTTAGATGAATATATCCGTTATCTGGAAAACAAGCCGAATCAATTGAAACAAACCGGCCTAATCATTTTTGATGTGGATGACTTTAAGCATGTGAATGATACTTTTGGGCATATTGTGGGTGACGAGGTGATTAAGCTAATTGCAGAAAAATTGCAATTTAATGTCAGAACTTCGGATTTAATTGTACGTTATGGTGGTGATGAATTTTTGGTTTTAATTGAGCAAACTACTTTTGAGGAGGCTTGGGGTGTTGCAAATAAAATTCTTAAAGAGATTGGCGGTTCTGAACTTTATATTGCTGAACTGAACCAGAATATTCATGTTTCTGTCAGTGCTGGCGTTGCGGTAGGGGCTGCTTCGTGGATGGCATTGCTGGAAAAAGCCGACAAGTCTTTGTTTCAAGCCAAAGAAAATGGCAAAAATAAAGTGGCGGGGTGATTTTAAGAGGGAAATTATTCTATGGATATTCGAAATAAAAGAGTTCGTTTAAAAGAGTTACTTGAACAAAATATAAGAAATGAAAAAATTGGAACAGCAATTGCGATTACAGGTTCGTGGGGTGTAGGTAAGACCTATTTCTGGAACACGTTTTTAGAATCAGAATTGTCCGAAGAACGAATTTATAAAAAGGATAATGTCTTTAACCGCAAATATGCTTATGTTTCGTTATTTGGATTGGAATCCTTAAGTGATTTAAAAACACAAATTTACAGCAGCATTGAAAATTATCATTCAACTGTTGAAATTCCAAAATGGATCAAAGGTTTGCCTTCAATATTTAAGGATACAAAGATTTCTCAATTTGGCGTAAGTGCTTCAGCTAAGATTTTCGATAGTTTGATGTTTAGTCAGGTTAAAGATGCGATCATTTGCTTTGACGATTTTGAACGGATGTCCAATAAGCTTGATATTAAAGATGTCATGGGTTTGGCAAATCAGCTTAAATTGGAAAGAAATTGTCAGGTAATTTTGATTTTAGATGAGTCAAAAACAGAAGAAAAAAACAAAGAAAAATACGCTGAATATAAAGAGAAATTGATAGATGAAACAGTCAAAATTACATCGGTTGAG
>NZ_JACHVD010000015.1:5952-74231 GCF_025377055.1 Acinetobacter sp. T_3_1
GTTTGGCAAATCAGCTTAAATTGGAAAGAAATTGTCAGGTAATTTTGATTTTAGATGAGTCAAAAACAGAAGAAAAAAACAAAGAAAAATACGCTGAATATAAAGAGAAATTGATAGATGAAACAGTCAAAATTACATCGGTTGAGCCTTTGATTCGTGGAAATACTAAAGATATAGATAAGTCATTAGTTGATTTGATGGTGAAGTTTGCAGATGAGTTAGAAATTCATAATTTTAGGTTTTTTCAAAAAGTTATTAAATTGTATAAACAATTTTTAGAAAAATTACCAAGCGAAGTTGCCGATTCGACTAAAGAAATAATTTTGATTCGGATTTTACAAGGATATTTTATTGAGGATTTTGGCACTATTTGGAATATAAATTGGAATGATTTAAATGTTAGTGCATCTTTAGCGAGAATAGCAGGTAAGGGAAGAGGCACTACTGTACAGGTAGAAGATAAAATTTTTGATAAATTAAAAAAAGTTTCTTTCAGCTTGGTGAATGGTGGGGATGAATGGCAAATACAGTTTAAAAATTGGTTTCAGCAGAAAGAAAATGTAGATTTCGCTGTTTTATATTCATTGGCAAATTCTGAGTTGATTTCTGAAGAAAATCAAAATTTAAAAAATAAAATATGGGACATTTTTGACAGAAGATTTAACTTTAATATTTCAGAGGCGGACTTTAAATTTATTGCTCAAATTGGTGCAGAGTGCATATCTAATGAGACAATATATAATACATCTGTTGTTTATGAATTTATAAAGAAATATTTGTCTAATGAACAAGAGTCTGAAAAATTTAAGCAAGATGTATTGAAAGTAATACATACAGATATTGGTAAAGCTATTTCACGTAAAAAAGAAGAGTTAAGACTATGGGGTAATCCAGATAATATTTTTTATGAACATATCGATAAGTTAGCTGAAGAATATCATTCAGAGAAAAGTTTAAAAGAGATTATTTCATATTATTTACAGTATGAAAATTTTAAAAGTGCAGATGATAAAAAAGAGTTAAATAAATTCTCATTAGAAGAATGGTTTAAATACTTAACTATTGATATTTATGATGAAAAATTTATTGTTGAAAAGGATAAAACATTAATAGCCTGTCTAAGATTGCTAAGTAATGTTTCAATAGATGACATTTCGATGAAATCAATAGTTGTTGAAGTACTTAACAAAATTGGTGAAGAGTCTGAATTCAAGAAAAATTTTATGCAAGATATTATAGAAAATCATTTAGATTAATCTCCCCTAACCCCTCTTTAGAAAAGAGGGGAATACCACTTATTTAATAATGGAATACTCCCTCCTTTTTTAAAGGAGGGTCGGGGTGGATTAAATTATTTCAACAACGGCTTCAAGAACTTCGCTGTATGTGAAACCTTAGATTTAACCACCTGTTCAGGCGTACCTTCGGCAATAATCATACCGCCACCGGCACCGCCTTCAGGACCCAGATCAATTACCCAGTCAGCGGTTTTAATCACATCCAGATTATGCTCAATCACCACAATGGTATTTCCCTTGTTGCGTAGCTCATGCAGAATGTCGAGCAGCTTGGCAATATCGTGGAAATGCAGACCGGTAGTCGGTTCATCCAGTACATACAGGGTTTTACCGGTATCACGTTTGGCCAGTTCTCGTGCCAGTTTGACCCGCTGTGCTTCACCACCGGAAAGGGTGGTTGCAGACTGACCCAAACGGATATAGCCCAGACCCACCTGATTTAAGGTTTCCAGACGGCGGTGAATGACCGGAATGGCATCAAAGAAATGCATGGCATCTTCAACCGTCATTTCCAGTACATCAGAAATGTTTTTACCCTTATAGCCGACTTCCAAAGTTTCACGATTATAGCGTTTGCCATGACAGGCATCGCAAGGCACATACATATCCGGCAGGAAGTGCATGGCGACCTTGATCATGCCGTCACCCTCACAGGCTTCACAGCGACCGCCTTTCACGTTAAACGAGAAACGACCTGCGGCATAACCACGCGCCTTGGCTTCTGGCGTTTGGGCAAATAACTCACGAATCGGGGTGAACAGACCAGTATAAGTCGCCGGGTTAGAACGTGGGGTACGTCCAATCGGGCTCTGGTCAATATCCACGACTTTATCCAGAAATTGCAGACCATCAATCGAGTCAAACTTTTCAGCCGTTAAAGTCGTTGCACCGTTTAATTGTGTTGCGGCCAATGGTAACAGGGTACGGTTAATCAAGGTTGATTTACCCGAACCTGAAACTCCAGTCACGCAGGTCATCACGCCTAAAGGAATAGTCAGGTCGACATTTTTCAGGTTATGGCCGGCAGCCCCCATCAGCCTGATTTGCTCTTCCGGTTTTGGCGGCTGAGTCCGGACTTTCGGAACTTCAATTTTCAACTTGCCTGAAAGATACTTTCCGGTCAGCGAGTCTTCATGGGCTGCCAGTTCTTCATAGGTTCCTTCGGCAATCACATGACCGCCATGTACGCCTGCACCCGGACCAATATCAATAATATGGTCGGCGGCACGAATTGCATCTTCATCATGCTCGACCACCAGCACGGTATTGCCCAAATCACGCAGGCGAACCAGGGTTTCCAGCAGGCGGTCATTATCACGTTGATGCAAACCGATGGATGGTTCATCCAGTACGTACATCACCCCCATCAGGCCGGCACCAATTTGTGATGCCAGACGGATACGCTGTGCTTCACCGCCAGACAGGGTTTCGGCAGAACGGGACAGGCTGAGATAATTTAAGCCCACTGAAACCAGGAAGTGCAGACGCTCACGGATTTCCTTGAAAATCTTGTCGGCAATTTCACCTTTGGCCCCTTCAAGATTTAAGTCCTGATAATAGCTTTCGGCATCGCCAATCGACATCTTGGTGATCTCGGCAATGGTTTTGTCTTTGACCCGGACATTGCGGGAAATTTCATTCAGACGTGAACCGCCACAGGCATCACAAGCGGCATTGGAAAGGTACTGGGCTAAATCATCACGCACATAGTTCGATTCCGTTTCACGGTAACGACGTTCCAGATGCGGCAAGATGCCTTCAAAAGGCATGACACGATTGTGTTTGCGCCCGCGCTCATCAATATAGCTTAAATCGATTTTTTCCTTGCCGGTCCCGTACAGGAATTTCTTTTTGGTCTCGGCATCCAGCTCGTTCCACGGCGTATCCAGGGAAAAGCCAAAATGCTCTGCGACTTTTTCAATCATGCTGTAGTAATAAGGACGCTGTCTGTCCCAACCGCGAATTGCACCCTGGCTAATCGAAACTTCAGTATTGGGAATCAGCTTTTCTGCACTGAAATGGCTGCGGGTTCCCAGACCATCACAGACCGGGCAGGCGCCAAAGGGATTGTTGAATGAAAACAGGCGCGGTTCCAGTTCGGCAACCGCACGGTCGCATTCCGGGCAGGAGTGCTTGGCAGAGAAAACCCGTTCCGGTTGTTCGCCTTTCATCCAGGCCAGAATGGCAATATCGCCGCCTAAACGCAGCGCAGTTTCGAAGGATTCGGCAATCCGGTTACCCAAGTCATCACGGACTTTAAAGCGGTCAACCACCACTTCAATGGTGTGCTTTTTCTTTTTGTCCAGTTCGGGTGGGGTGTCAATTTCAACAATCTCACCATCCACACGGGCACGGACAAAGCCCTGACTTTGCAGCTGTTCAAACAGATTGCTGTATTCACCTTTGCGTTCACGTACTACGGGTGCAAGCAGCATCAAGGCTGTGCCTTCTTCCAGACTTTTAACCGCATCGACCATTTCCGATACGGTCTGCGCCACCATCGGCAAGTCATGTTCAGGACAATATGGTGTTCCTACACGGGCATATAAAAGACGCAAATAGTCGTAAATTTCCGTGATTGTTCCCACAGTTGAACGCGGGTTATGGCTGGTCGATTTCTGCTCGATGGCAATCGCGGGACTTAAACCTTCAATCGAGTCAACTTCCGGTTTTTCCATTTGCGACAGGAACTGGCGTGCATAGGCAGACAGGGATTCCACATAACGGCGCTGACCTTCGGCATATAAGGTATCAAAGGCGAGGGATGATTTACCTGAACCCGAAAGCCCCGTAATCACCACAAACTTGTCGCGTGGAATATCGAGTGACACATTTTTTAAGTTATGGGTACGTGCACCTCGAATACGGATATGACTTTGGCTCATGCAATGATCCTAGAAAATTCATCAAAAACCTATATATGATAGCGCATGAAAAATGTTCAAGCTTTATTTAATAAAAATAAAACGTCAGTCTGTGTCGGGCTGCTCAAGGATTTAAATCAAATACGTAGAAATGGCATTTCGCTGTACCTATAAGTCATACATTTAGATATTGAAATTCTGTATTTCGACCGATTCACCGTTAAAATGCAAAATATCGTCTGAAAAATAAAAAACGGAAATCTCATGATTATTACAAAAGTTCTGATTGCCCTGATCGCGCTGTTACATCTCTATATTTTAATTTTAGAAATGTTCTTGTGGGATAAGCCTTTAGGTATGAAAGCCTTTGGCAATACTGTGGAAAAGGCAAAACTGACCAAAGTGCTGGCGCAAAATCAGGGACTTTATAATGGTTTCTTAGCTGCAGGTCTGATTTGGTCATTATTTGCCCCTGCAAGCTATACGGCTGCACTGGCGAATTTCTTCTTGGGCTGTGTGTTGGTTGCAGGCATTTATGGGGGGATTACCGCAAGCAAAAAGATTATTTATATTCAGGCATTGCCTGCACTGCTGGCCTTGATTGTGCTGAATTTAGTTTAAGTAAACGATATTTCGCGGCGTAAACTATACGATTCAATCAATTGATCAGTTCGGATGAGGCGGGATGCTGGCTTTATTTTTGAAATGTATTTTAGGGGCAACGGTTGTGCTGCTGATTTCCCTCCTTTCCAAAAGTAAGGCGTTTTATATTGCCGGTCTGGTGCCCTTATTTCCGACTTTTGCCTTAATTGCCCATGTAATTGTGTCACAGCAGCAAGGTGCAGCAGCTTTGCAGAAAACGGCATTGTTTGGTTTATGGTCTTTAATTCCCTATGCCATCTATTTGTTGATGGTTTATGTGTTGGCAAGCAAAATGTCGATGTGGTCTTGTTTGGGCGTGGCAACGCTTTGCTGGGTTGTGGCTGCGGCAGGATTGATTTATGGCTGGCAGATGTTTCAGCAGTAATGATTTAGTAAAAACTAAAGTATTAAAAATATTTGCTATCGTGGTAGAGCCATTCGCAACTGTTCGAGGCATGAGGTGTATACACCGCAAGATTTAATAAGTAATGTTTTTATAATGAATTGGATAAAAACCGAATGTTGCCGAGTTTTGCAGATAGCAATGGTTTTGCCTACTTTTCCCCAAAGAAAAGTAGGTCGAACCGAAGGTTGATATTGAAAATTAATTTAGAGTGATAAGACTCCGCCAAAAAGAAACAGGCATTCTTGATTAATTATCCAAGCCCAACCATTGGCGTTGATCATAGGCACTATCCCAGAACAGCCATTCCAGTTTAGCCGCCGTGGTATAGGCATGATGCATTTTCTCTAAAGTATCGGCATCACAACGCGCAGCTACGCTATCAATAGTCGCAATCACGTTACGAACCGCCTGATTAAATTCTTCACCTGAATAGGTGTCAATCCAGGCCTGATAAGGATTGTTTGGAACTGAATGGGCAACAATGGCATTACCCACTTCGGCATAAATCCAGAAACACGGCAGTAAAGAAGCCAGTACCACCGGATAGCTTTCTGACCAGGCCGTGGCGGTTAAAAATGAAGTGTAATGATGACAAGCCAGAGTCAGCGGCGTGGTTCTAAATTCTTCCTGGCTAATGTCAAATTCCTGCATAAAGTCAGCATGCAGGCTGCGTTCCACCACAATGGCAATCCTGGCGGCATCTGAAAACTGCATGACATCTTCAGCGCTAAAGGCTTTTGCAGCGCAGACTGCCAGTGCACGGCCATAGGCCAGTAAATAATGCGCATCCTGAATTACATAATGGCTAAATACATCTTTATTTAATGTACCTTGTGCTAGTTCCTGATTAAATGGCAGGGCTAAAGTTTTTTCATATAAAGCCAAGTTGCGTTGCCATACCTCTTGAGAAAAGCTCATGTCATCATCCTGTCGATATTAAAAGAAGAATTTACAGTAGGCAGGACTATAACAAGAGTTTTCAGCCCAAGATATGCAGCAGAAAAAATAGTGGATTTGTACTCAAAAAAAATTCATACGAAGAACTTTGGATAAATATCAAAAAGCCGTCATAATTGTGCGCATAAAATCTTAAGCGCTCTTTTTAAGTTTTACTGAATTCACCCGATATAAATATTTGTCTATAGGTCGATCTATCATGATGAAACATTTTGGTTTCTCAATCATTTTTACGATCGTGTGTCTGGCTATATCTGCATACTGGGGCTTTACGCATGGCCCGGAAGCAGGTTTAAAGACCATGTTCACGGCATTGACCATTACTGCCATTCTGGCGGTGATGGAAGTGTCGCTTTCTTTCGATAATGCGGTGGTGAACGCCTCTGTGCTCAGAGGCTGGGATCATTTCTGGAAAATGATTTTCTTAACCGTCGGTATCATTATTGCTGTATTTGGTATGCGTCTGGTGTTCCCAATTGTGATTGTTGCCGTGACTGCCGACATGGGCATGATGGAAGTGGTCAAGATGGCCCTGAATGATCCGATTAATTATTCTGAAAAGCTGATGGCCCATCATGCGGAAATTGCAGCCTTTGGTGGCTCATTCCTGTTGCTGGTGTTCCTGAACTTCTTCCTGGATAGTGAAAAAGACACCCACTGGTTCAAATGGCTGGAAGCACGCTTGTCCAATCTGGCCAACGTACCGGCAATGTCCGTATTCCTTGCCCTGATTGGCTTGCTGATCATGGCAGCCAATGTAGATGAAGCGGTGCGTCTGGTGGTCACCATGGCGGGTATCTGGGGCATTGTGGTCTATGTTGGGGTTCAGGTACTGAGCCACTTGTTAGGCGGTGAACCTGAAATTGATGAAGATGGCAATGCTGTGGCGCATGATGCCAGTGGAGCCTCTACAGGCGTGATTAAAGCCGGCTTGGGCGGTTTTATTTACCTGGAAGTATTGGATGCATCGTTCAGTTTTGATGGTGTGATTGGTGCTTTTGCCATTACTTCGGATGTGGTGATTATTATGCTCGGTCTGGCGATTGGTGCCATGTTCGTGCGTTCAATGACCATTTATCTGGTGGAAAAAGGTACTCTGGATGCCTATATCTATCTTGAACACGGTGCGCATTATGCCATTGGCGCCTTAGCCTTCATTATGCTGGCCAGCGGTACCGGTGTGCATGTGCCGGAAGTGGTTACCGGTTTAATTGGGGTAGCGTTTATTGTTTGGGCAGTCATTGCATCCATTCAATATAGCAAACGTCAAGAACGAATCCGTTAATGGTTTTTTAAGAAAACCGAGTACAATAGGGGCGCATGAAAATGCGTCCTTTTTTGTGGTGGTTCATTCCTGAAAAATCAGCATTTGTAAGATGAATGTTGTAGGATAATCCATTGAAATAAAACTTATAGACCTAAGCCAATTGATATGATGAATGCTTTAGAACGCCGTTCAACCTTTGCCTTAAGCAGTATTTTTGCACTGCGTATGTTGGGTCTGTTCATGATTATTCCTGTATTTTCTATAGCAGGACAGTCATATCAAGGAGCAACCCCTGCACTGATTGGATTAGCCGTCGGGGTCTATGGTTTAACCCAGGCCATTTTACAGATTCCTTTTAGCTTGCTGGCCGACCGCTTTAGCCGTAAACCTTTGATCATTCTGGGCTTGTTGCTGTTTGCTCTTGGTGGTGCGGTTGCGGCAATGTCCGAAACCATTTATGGCGTCATCATTGGCCGGGCCATTGCCGGTGGGGGTGCAGTTTCAGCGGTGGTGATGGCACTTTTGGCCGATGTCACCCGTGAAGAACAGCGCAGTAAAGCCATGGCTGTGATGGGCATGAGCATTGGCGTATCCTTTATGGTGGCCTTCAGTCTGGGACCTTGGTTGACCAGTCTGGTGGGGATTTCGGGACTGTTCTGGGTGACGACCATTATGGGTTTGGCTGCCATATCGATGCTGTTATTTGTCCCTAAAGTGACCCGTCATCATAAAAATTACCAGCAAGGCTATGTAGCACAGCTGAAGCAGGTGTTGAAAATGGGCGATTTAAACCGTCTGCATATTTCAATTTTTGCCTTGCATCTGTTGCTGACCGCGATGTTTGTATATATGCCATCGCAACTGATTCAGTTTGCCGGCATTCCCTTATCCAGTCATGGTCTGGTGTATCTGCCACTGCTCATTATTAGCCTGTTTTTTGCCTTTCCAAGCATTATTCTGGCGGAAAAATATCGCAAAATGCGCGGTATTTTCCTGACTGCAATTGCTGGAATTGTATTGGGTCTGCTGGTGCTGATTTTTGGCTATGAATCCAAATATGTTTTATTGGCAGGTTTGGGATTATTCTTTATTGCCTTTAACGTCATGGAGGCCTTGTTGCCTTCATGGTTATCCAAATCTGCACCAATCCAGTCTAAAGCCACGGCTATGGGCATCAATTCCAGTAGCCAGTTTTTAGGGGCATTTTTTGGGGGCATGATTGGCGGTCAACTCTTGTTACTAAATAATACCTCGATAGGTTGGGGCATCCTGGCGGGGATCGCGGTGCTCTGGTTATTGATCAGCTTTAGCTTGGCCCAGCCGCGCTATCTTTCCTCACTGGTATTGGCCTTGCCCGAGACAAAACAAACGGATGAGTGGACTTCTCAACTTTTGGCGATTCGTGGTATTGAAGAGGTTGTGGTGATGTCCGACCAGCAATTTGCTTATGTTAAAATTGATAAACAGCTGATAGATGAAGCTGCGCGACAAGATTTAACGCAGTTGTTGGGTAAAGAGGTAGCCATTTAAGCATAACTCTTATAAAGTAAAATATAGAAATAAATAGGAAGTGTACGTCTGATGCGTGGTGTTAATAAAGTTATTTTAGTTGGAACTTTAGGTAAAGATCCTGAAACCAAAACTTTTCCAAATGGTGGTTCTCTGACTCAGTTTTCAATTGCAACCAGCGATTCGTGGACTGATAAAAATACGGGTGAGCGTAAAGAACAAACTGAATGGCATCGTATTGTGTTGCATAACCGCTTGGGTGAAATTGCACAGCAATATCTACGTAAGGGTTCAAAAGTTTATATTGAAGGTTCATTGCGTACGCGTCAGTGGACAGACCAAAGCGGTCAGGAACGCTACACCACAGAAATTCGTGGTGAACAGATGCAAATGTTAGATAGCAACCGTCAGCAAGGGGAACAAGCTGCAGGTGGCGATAACGCCGGTTATAACCAGCCACGTTTCAATAATAATCAAGGCGGCGGTTATAACAACAATAATAATAACCAGGGCGGTTATGGCAATCAGGGCGGTTATAACAACCAGAACAATCCGGGTAATGGTTATGGCAACAACAACCCAGGCGGTTTTGCACCAAAACAGCAGCCTGCACCGGCAGCAGCTGCGCCGGCAGATCTAGATGATGATTTACCGTTCTAACTTTTAATTAAAACGGCAAGTCATCTTCAAAACCCTTCCATTGTGGAGGGTTTTTTCATGGGCGATTGATCAGTAGTCTGGGGTTAACGCTTATTTCTTGGCAGACACCCACATGGTAATGATGGCACGGAACACCACATCCTGATTGGTATCTTTGACTTCAACTTGCACCTGATAATCACTGCCTGCGTTCCATGGAAAATTGACTTGCAGCGGGGTGGCAACTGCAACCAAATCGGTATTGGCTTTTTTCAGATATTCCACCTGCATGCCTTTGGGAATCCAGCGATGCGTAGCAGGAACGGTGACATCAGTCATGGTTCCACCGGCAAGCTCTGCCATATTGCACATGGCAATAGCATGTACCGTGCCCAGATGATTCAGCACAGCGCGTTGCTTTTTCATCTTGATTTCGCAGTATTGGGGTTCAAGTCTTTCAAATAGTGGTGAAATGCTGCTGAAATAAGGTGCTTTTAAGCACAGCATTTTAGAAAATGTCCATTTCCCGGCAGGCTTATTGGCCAATGTATTCCATATTTTTAGTGCTTGGCTCATCAGAGAATTCCTTCTTGTCATTTTTAAGAAAATCATTCTAATACAGAATAATATTCTGTTATTTGGCATAAGTGACTGCTTTTCGGTAATAAATGGTCTATGATTTTGCCTGTTCTCATCATGTATCGAAGCATATGGATATGCAGCAAGCCGATTTATTCCACCGTATTTATCCTGGACGCCGTGCCGAATTGAAGCGCATTTTGCTACAGCATGCTTTAGACTGCTTTTCTGAATTCACGATTGAAGCGACCAGCATTGAAATGATTCGTGAGCGTGCAGACAGTAGTGTGGGTGCGATTTATCATCATTTTAAAAACAAGGAAGGCCTAGTCGGAGCACTTTTTAGTGCAGCTTTACAAGATCAGATGCAGCAGCGCACAGCTGCATTACAGCAAGCCCAAGGCGTGCAGCAGGGGATGGCTGTCATTATTGGCCAATATATCAATTGGGTGGTGCAGAACCCTGACTTTGCCCGCTTCCTGTTTATGGCACGCATGAGTTTAGGGGCAGGGCAGCACGCAGAAATTGCTGCACAAAACCAGCAACGCAATCAGGCGGTATTTGACTGGCTGAAAAAGCAGATAGATGAAGACCTTGCACAGCTTGCAAAAATTCCGCGTGAATTGCTGTTCTCTTTAATGCTGGGTGCAACCGAAAGTTATTGCCGTGCCTGGTTATCACACAAAGTCAGCACTTCTCCCATTCTCTATAAGCAAGCTTTGATTGATGCAGCTTGGCATTCGATTACGCAGTTTCCTGCTTACGCTAAAATTGGCTACAGCAATTAGAACAGAGCATAAGATAGAATTTTTAAATCTAAAAATTCGATTATTTTTATAAAAAAGTACGGTTTTACCTATTTAAGAAACTTTCGTATTCTAGCTTCACCAGATAAGCAATCCCAGAAACGAGCTAGAGGATATCTCATGAGTTTAATCAATACTGAAGTAAAGCCATTCAACGCAACAGCATATAAAAACGGTGAATTCATCCAAGTGTCTGAACAGGACATGATCGGAAAATGGTCCGTGGTATTTTTCTATCCTGCAGATTTCACATTCGTTTGTCCAACCGAACTCGGTGATTTAGCTGATAATTATGCTGAATTCCAGAAAATGGGCGTAGAAATCTATTCAGTATCGACAGATACCCATTTCACTCACAAAGCCTGGCACGATTCTTCTGAAGAAATCAAGAAAATCCAGTACAGCATGGTGGGTGACCCAACCTGGACCTTGGCAAAAAACTTCGAAGTGCTCATCGAAGCTGAAGGTCTGGCTGACCGTGGTACTTTCGTGATTGACCCGGAAGGCAAAATCCAGATTATTGAAATCAACGCTGGGGGTATTGGCCGTGATGCGCAAGAACTCCTGCGTAAAGTGAAAGCTGCACAATATGTCCATGCTCACCCAGGTGAAGTGTGTCCGGCTAAATGGAAAGAAGGTGATGCTACCCTTGCACCTTCAATCGACCTGATCGGTAAAATCTAATCTCAAGTTAAAATAATCTTCTAAAAAATCCAGGACTTTGGTTCTGGATTTTTTTATGTCTATTGTTTGAAAATTAAGGCGTATAGCCGAGGTGATCCCTGGCTAAATCTTTTAGACCTTTCATCAAGTAATCAATCAGTTTTTCCATCACCAGACGTTGCCCTTTACGCGAAGCATAGACCAGTTGCACTGTGCCTAAATTTGAGCACCATTCCGGTAAAATATGAATCAGCCTGCCTTGCTGGAGGTCCTGTTCAACCGCCAGATAGGGCAAGTCGGCAATGCCCAAACCGTCACGTACCGCGTAATAAACCCCTGCCAGATCGTTGCTTTTGATCCGCGGTTGCAGCGGAATATCAATCACTTCATCATGCTCGCGATTGTGTAAATGCCAGTAATATTGTGATTTTTGCGTACCGAGAACAATGCTTGGAAATTCATGCAATTCGGTGAAATGCCGGATTTGCCGTCCCTGTAACAGTTCCGGACTGGCCACCAGGCAATGCGTGGTTTTAATCACGTCACGGACAATCAGGCTGGAGTCTTCATTGGCCTGAAAATTGGTGCGAATAGCCAGGTCGATATCATCATGCAGCAGGTCGACACGGCGGCTGGTCAGCTCCAGTTCAATCTGGACTTTGGGATAATCTTTTAAAAACTGGTTGAGTAAAGTTCGTATCTGGAAATGCATCATCAGTGCAGGGCAGCTGATTTTGATCAGGCCTTGTGGTTCGCTTTTTTGTTTCAGCAAGACATGATTGGCACATTCGACCTGTGCAATGACCTTGCAACATTCCTCATAAAACTCCTGTCCCAAAGGCGTCACTTTAAAATGACGGGTGGAACGCTGAATCAGGCTGACATTAAACTGGCGTTCCAGATCTAAAATGCGTCGGCTGAGTTTTGATTTGGTGATATTGCTGGCTTCACTTGCTGCACTAAATCCCCCGTGTTTAACCACCAGGAAAAAGTAATAATAATCATCAAATGAATGCATACATCATGCTCAGAACAGGACCGGGGAATAACCGTTATTCTAGCGGAAAATCAGCCAGATAACGGATATTGAATAAGACAAAATAAGCGATCCGAAGACCGCTTATCTTAAAAAGACGAGGGTTATTTTTGAGCGCTGTGCTGGTTATAGCTGTTGATCAGGTTGCGATAATCCGGGATGTGATTGGAGAACAGGGTACCCAAACCTTCAATGTCATTACGCCAGTCACGGTGCAATTCACAGGCAGCTCCAAACCAGGTCATCAGTTGCGCGCCGGCATTAGACATGCGATTCCAGGCAGAATCACGGGTTAAAGGGTTAAAGGTGCCGGAAGCATCGGTAATCACGAACACTTCAAAATCTTCTTCAAGCGCTGAAAGTGCCGGGAAGGCGACACAGACTTCAGTCACCACACCGGCAATAATCAGCTGTTTTTTACCTGTGGCTTTTACCGCTTTAACGAAGTCTTCATTGTCCCAGGCATTAATTTGACCGGGACGGGCGATATAAGGTGCATCCGGAAACATCTCTTTCAGTTCGGGTACCAATGGACCATTAGGGCCCTGTTCAAAACTGGTGGTTAAAATCGTTGGAAGATTGAAATATTTGGCTGCTGCAGCCAGGGCCAATACGTTATTTTTAAATTTGTCTGGATCGATGTCGCGTACCAGCGATAACAGACCGGTTTGATGATCCACCAGAAGAACCGCTGCATTCTCTTTATCTAAACGAATGTAAGGCTTGCTCATTTTCCTATTCCTTGTTGTGATGAAAAACATCCTGACATCAACCGAAAGCAGAAGTGTGGCGATGTCGTGATATTTTTTATGCTAAGTGTGAAAATAGGACAATGGAAGCGCCGATTACGAGAAGGTTAATCATAAAAATAGGATAATTTATAAATATGAGGCTTTTTTCTAAATATTTAAACTGGATGATTATTCGATAAAGTCATTTTGTCTTGTTTGTAGGACAGTGTGTATTAATGTCACTCTATATTCAGAACAATGAAAGCACTAACATAAGTCCATGTTCATCCTATCGAGAATATAGGAGTTTAAAAGATGAAAAAAATTATTGGCGTTTACCGTAACCAGAACATGCATTGGGTAGGTGACGGCTTTCCGGTGAAAAACCTGTTTTCCTATGACCGCTTAGGACAGGCGATCAGTCCATTTTTACTTTTGGACTATGCAGCACCCTACCATTTTAGCCCAACGACGCAGCAGCATGGTGTCGGTTCCCATCCGCATCGCGGTTTTGAAACCGTGACCCTTGCCTATCAGGGTGAAGTGACGCATAAGGACTCGGCGGGTGGCGGTGGGACCATTCAAAGCGGTGATGTGCAATGGATGACGGCAGGAGCAGGTCTGGTGCATGAAGAATTTCATTCGGCTGAGTTTGCCCAAAAAGGCGGCCTGTTTGAAATGGTACAGTTGTGGGTTAATCTGCCTGCAGCAGACAAAATGACCGCACCGAAATATCAGGCGATTGCAGCAAAGGACATCCCGGTCATTGAATTTGAACATGCTGCAGGGCATATCCGGGTGATCGCCGGCCGCTATATGGACGGTCATGCAGAACATCAGGGTCCTGCTTCCACCCATACTCCGGTCAATGTCTGGGATGGCCAATTAAAAGCCGGGCAGGTTCAGCATTTGCATGTTCCTGTCGATCATAATGTACTGCTTGTGGTGTTGTCTGGCGAAATGCAGCTGAACGGAACGCAGCATGTACAAGACAGCTCGATTGTGATGTTTGCTCAAGATGGCGAAGCCGATATTCGACTTGAAGCACTGCAAGACAGCAAATTCTTACTGCTGACCGGTCAACCGTTAAATGAGCCAATTCAAGGCTACGGACCTTTTGTGATGAATAGCAAAGATGAAATTATTCAAGCATTTAATGATTTCAATAGTGGTAAATTCGGTGAAATACCGGTTGCAGGTTAAGTCGGTATGCATTGAGCTGAGTGAAAAAGAAAGAGCCCCCTAAAAATTGAGGGGGCTTTTTTGCGAACGGAATTTTTTTGTTGTCAGCATATTTGTATAGTTGGAGCTGAGGAAAACGTGATGGAGTTATCAAGTTTTTGCGTTATGTATCATAATAATATTAGAGGATTTTGTAAAACGTTTGTTATAAAAACGGTTAATATATATTGCTTTTTTTAAAGGTTTTTTATTATTTATATTTGAAAAATAAAACAATTTATTGAATTTTTTAAAAGGTTTTTTCTATATAAATAAAGGTAATTTTTTACTTTAGACGCTTCATGATGAGTTTTGTTAAAAACATACATTCTGGAATATTTTAATACCACCTTTTAATCTCGCTTGGTTCATAATTTCAAGAATCTTATGTGTAACTGACGGATAATAATTTTGGATATTGCAGTTATTGGCAGTGGCATGGCTGGGCTAGCTACCGCAAGAATTCTTAAAGATGCAGGTCATAGCATTACTATTTTTGAAGCGTTACCTGGTCGTGGTATGGATAGCCATAGCATTAAATTCGAAGGTGGCCTGATTGATGCGCCCTTACGCGTCATGAACCCGCATTTGTGGAAAAATACCCTGAGTTTGGCAACCTATTTGGGTATACCCACTTTTCCTGTTCGTACCTATATGGCATGCAGCTGGTTGTTTGAAGACCGCACTGAAACCTGGTTGACCACATCACGCAGCCGTATTGGCAATTTTCCGATTATTAATAACCGGAAAGGCATTCAGCAATATGGCTGGCGCATGGTTAAAGGCATGCTGCAACTGAAAGCGGCCATCACCCGATTCTTCAAATCAAAGAATCAGGAGATTACTCTGGCTGAATTTATCAATAATAATGATATTGAAGAAGTGTTCTGGCATGGTGCAGTGATGCCTGTACTGTATACCATTTGTACCTGTAACCCGAAAACCATTGGCGAATGGCCGGCAAAACCTTTATTGACATTCTTGCGTCAATTGACGGATGGCGATGCTTTACTGCGTATTCAGGGTGGCACACCGGCACTGGTAAACAAGCTGGTTGAAGGCATTGAAATTCATGATGGTTCTGCCATTACCCAAGTCAAAGAACAAGAACAGGGTGTTGTGGTTGAAAATGCGTCGGGTGAGCAACGCATTTTTGATCGTGTCATTGTGGCCACGCCGACCAATAAAATTGAAACGTTTTTAAATAATGAACAATTTGCAGACGATATTGCGCTGTTAAAGAAATTCAAATTTGAACAGGGTCAATTGGTGATACACACTGACCAAACCGTAATGCCACCCAAACGTAAAGATTGGGCGGTACTCAGTTATATGATGGATCGTAAATTTACCCGCCAACAGTTTACCGTATGGCTGAATTCGGTCGAGCCGAGTCTGGTCGGTAAAAATCCAGTGTTCCAGACCTGGCAGCCAGTGACGGAGATTGACCCGAAAAAAATCATCTCGTCAGTGACCTTAACCCGTGCTGTGGTGGACTCACAAACAGTGGCTTTAAATAAAGAACTGCAAGTCCGTCATAAAGATCTAAACCGTAAAGTGTACTATTGTGGTTCCTGGTCTTGTGATGGTTTGCCGCTTTTGGAATCGGCAGTGACTTCAGCCATGAATATTGCGGAAATTCTGAATGCCCCATTGCCGTTTGTTGGATTAAAACCTAAAGTTGAGGTTGCCCCACAACTCGGCTACTAAGACATGAAATGGCTTCAAGCGATTCGGCAGAAACTTCCTCAACATAAATACGCAATCAATGCCAAACAGTTAGGAGATGATGCTGTCCTCGCCTGGAGCAATCTGGGCTATTGGGAGGATGCAAGATCTTCCTATCCAGAAGCTTGCCGCCAATTGGCAGATCAACTGGCGCAAGCAGTAGCTTTAAATTCAAATGACTGTTTATTGGATTTAGGCTGTGGGCAGGGAGCAAGTCTGCTGTACTGGCAACAGCACTATCGGGTTCAGCATATTGAAGCAGTAGAGTTACAATCCAGCTGCGTGCAGCAAATTCAAAAACATTTTCCGCACATTGCGGCCATTTACCCGCAATCCTTTTTAAATTTAAAACAGATTCCTTTCAAACAGCGCTTTGATGTGGTGCTGTGTATTGATGCTGCCTATCATTCCCATCTGAATTCATTTCTCGATTCAGTCGGCAGTGTTTTAAATTCACAAGGCCGACTGGGCTTTCATTATTTAATGCTGTCCGAGCAATGGTCGAATTTAAATGGACTGCAACAGCAAAAATACAGATGGCTGCTCAAGGCTGCTGATGTGAATCTGGAACATTTAATGACCGCACCGCTCTTGGAGCAGACCTTGCAGCAACATGATTTTAGCGACATTGAAATTCGGGATTTATCCAAAGCCGTTTTGCAGGGATTTGCAAGCTATGTGCAACATGTGCAGCAATTGCCGCAGCAGGGCACAGCGATGGATGCCTTTAAGATTCGCATGACCGCAAAGCTCTGTCAGCAGCTGTATCAGGATGGGTTGGTCAATTATGTACAGATCAGTGCGAAAAAGAATGCCTGAGCATGGAGCAATATTTTAGTTTTTAAAAGCTAAGTGCAAAAACAACAAAGCCTCACTAAAAAGCGAGGCTGAGTATAAAATGGTGCCGGCACACGGATTCGAACTGTGGACCTACTGATTACAAGTCAGTTGCTCTACCAACTGAGCTATGCCGGCAACGTGCAGAGAATAATAGCGATTTTTTTTGAAAACGCAAGCCAAAAAATGAGCGGTTGGTTCGGGTGAATGGAGCCGGCTATTCTCCATCACCCTCTACATCCGCTATTCACATTCATGTCCTGTTGCGATTGAACCGGTTATTTGCTCCTTAAAATCTGGTCCAGGTCTTGAGCACATTCTTCCAGGGTTAAAGCCATATCGATTTGCATTTGTGGTTTAAGTTCGTCGGCGAGTTTGCGCCATTGTTCGATCAGTCGGAGGGCTTTTTGAATTTTATGTTTATTAATATCCTTGGCAATTGTTGGAGTATAACCACCACGTTTAGCATTCTTGATTTGTTTGACATAATTATTGCTGGTATTCATATCTACTCCCGAATAGCAGTTTTTCTATGTGTTCAATGTGCTTTTATAGGTCGACTTCAGGCTCTGTTATATGATTGTTATCATGGAAATATTGCATTTATATGATCATATTTCAATAGGTTTTTTCAGTTTGTGGACTCGAAATAATAGCGTGCAGAAATTGTGCCATTTATGTGACATGTTAATGAAATCCCAGGCTTTGATGGCTTTTGGTAATTAATGTGAAGCGGGTTACATCGAAGCTATTGCAGATCAATTATCTAGAGACATTACATTTACAATGATGGAAATTGAAACATAGCTGGCGTTAGAGAATGAACTTTAAGGTGTAGATTAATGCTGATGTGGCGCAAGTGATTAATAGTAATGTACAGGATAGATAAACATGACTGCACAAGATAACCAACAACCAGACCAGCAAAAACAGCCTGTTCCTTTAACTCAAAATCCTGATCAGCAGAAACACCCTAATCCACCCAACCCTCAACCGGACCAACCGGACCAACATATCGAAACATTCAATCCGCAAAAAAAGCCGAATGAACAGCCTGAAAATCCAATCAGGCAACAGAAGTAACGCATTTTTTGCATGAGGATTCCGGTTGACGATAAACGGATTTTTTCTGGCTAGAGGGTTTGAAGGGTATTATTTATCAATCGGCTAAAGGGAAATACATAAGATGACAAAACAGGCCAAAATGATCATTGCTGGAGTGGTACTTATCCTTATAGCCCTTGCTGCCTTGCTGTATGTTCAATCCATGAAAAAAGAGGAATTTGGCGGTTTTCAAGAAGGGAGCGAACAGTATTATGGCTATCGCTATGCACAAGACCATCTTAAATCTGTAGATCAATGCGATGATGACAAAGACGATCCCGCCATGAATTTCAATGAGGAATTTTTTCAGGGATGTCAGAAATATTTTGAAGATAAATAATGTTTCAAAACCATGTGAATATTAACCGTTCATTACTCAGTTTTTTCGGTTTGAATCACTTTTTAAATATCAATTATATAGAGGCGAAGTTGGCTGCTTAATATTACATCCGCTAGCCTGGTCTGAGCTTATTAAGCCGCAGTAGATAATATAAAGATCTCAATCTTGACGATTTTTCCCAGTTTATTTTTACGGTTTTAGAATCGCGGGGTATTTTTGCTGAATAAGATACGATAAAAAAGGCTTAAACCATTACAGTTTAAGCCTTTCGTCACTGCTTTGGATTGCAGTTCTTTCGAATCTGGCGGTGAGAGAGGGATTCGAACCCTCGATACGCGCAAACGTATACACACTTTCCAGGCGTGCTCCTTCAGCCACTCGGACACCTCACCATTGGAGCGCGATAATAGCGAAAAAAAGCTGCTCTGCCAAGTTGAAACAATTGATTTAGAGCAAAAGTTTTTGCTCGGTGATATCATTGCGAAAAAATAGTGTTCAAAACGAAGACGAAATATGCAAAGTACTGCACAAAAAGCCGCCTTGCCTGTGATTACCCTTGCAGCGCTTGGGGTGGTATTTGGAGACATTGGCACCAGCCCATTATATGCCCTACGGCAATGTTTCCTCACAGCGCATCTGGCTATTACCGAGGCATCGGTTCTTGGAATTTTATCACTGATTTTTTGGTGCATCATGCTGACGATCAGTTTTAAATACGTCACCATCATTATGCGTGCAGACAACAATGGGGAAGGCGGGATTATGTCATTATTGGCATTGAACCTGCGAACCACACGTATTGCAGACAACAAGAAAATTTATCTGATTGCCTTGGGTTTTATTGGTGCTTCGTTATTTTTTGGCGATGGCATTATTACGCCTGCTATTTCCGTGTTGTCGGCAATTGAAGGCTTAAGTATTGCAACACCCATGTTTAACCAGTGGCTTATGCCTTTGGCGATTGGAATTTTAACTGGTCTGTTTATTATTCAGCGGCATGGTACTGCCACCATGGGCAAATTTTTTGGCCCTTTAACCTTGGCCTGGTTTTTATCCATTGGTGCCGTGGGGATATGGAGCATTATCCAAACCCCCTTTGTATTGACCATGATCAGCCCGCATTGGGCTTTTAATTTCGTGGTGCATCAGCCTTATGTTGCTTTTCTGACTATGGGTGCGGTGATTCTGACCATGACTGGAGGGGAAGCGCTCTATGCCGATATGGGACATTTTGGTCGTCTGCCTATTCGCCTGGCATGGTTCATTATTGTTTTACCTTGCCTGCTCTTAAACTATGCAGGACAAGGGGCGTTACTACTACGTAATCCGGATGCGATTGCCAATCCGTTTTATATGCTGGTTCCCGGTTGGGCATTGTATCCGATGATTGGTCTGGCAACCGCAGCAGCAGTCATTGCCTCGCAAGCCGTGATTACGGGTGTTTTTTCCATGACCAATCAGGCCATCCAGCTGCGTTATTTACCCCGTTTAACCGTGCATCACACTTCGGATGTTGAACAGGGGCAAATCTATTTGCCCTTCATTAACTGGGTGCTGTTTATTTCGGTCATTATTCTGATTTTATTATTTGAAAACAGTGCCAATCTCGCCAGTGCTTATGGCGTTGCCGTGACCATGACTATGCTGTGCGGGACCATTTTGATTGCATTTCTGGCGTATGGTTTCTGGCGCTGGCCGGTATGGAAGGTTCTGCTCTTTGCCGTGCCATTTTTGCTGATTGATTTGGTCTTTGTTGCATCGACCTCATTGAAAATTATTGCAGGTGGTTGGGTACCAATTTTGATTGGTGCAGCAGTGTATACTATTTTGATGACCTGGAAAGCAGGTCGTGAAATCTTGCTGGCTCGTTTGGAAAAAGACGCCTTGCCGATCGATCTGTTTATCAAAAGTATTGGTATGAGTGCTGAAACACAATTTGTTCCAGGTGCAGCCGTATTCCTGACCGGTACACCGAATATCGTGCCACACGCCATGCTGCATAATATCAAGCACAATAAGGTCTTGCATGAGCTGAATATTATGGTAACCGTGAATACCCGTGACATTCCTTATGTGACGCAGGAAGAACGGAGTAAAATTGAAAAACTGGATAATCGTTTTTATCGTATTTCACTGTATTACGGTTTTAAAGATCAACCCAATATTCCTGAAGCACTGGAACAGGCCTATCAGGAATTGGGTTTTGAATTTGACATGATGCAGATGAGCTTCTTTATTTCCCGAGATCGACTGATTCATACGGTGGGCGACGGCTTATCTCCTTGGCGTGAAAAGCTGTTCATTTCGATGCAGCGTAACACCAGTCCGGTCAGTGACTTTTATCAGATTCCTCCCAATCGTGTGGTTGAATTAGGCAGTCAAATCGAAATCTAGGCCTTAGACATTGCAGGCAATAAAAAACCAAGGTGGAAAATCCTTGGTTTTTTATTTGGAGGATGAAAGCCTGAACAAGAGTGTGATTAGTTCTCTGTTGCGTCTGCCACTGGCGTTTCGGGAGATGCATTTACCGGAGCATCTGTCACCTCAGCTTCTAGGGCCGCTTGGACTGCGTCATCTGACTGTGGTGAAGCTTCAGGAGTCGCTGCAAAGGCTTCCTGAAGTACAGGGGCATCAGCGCTATTTGCCGGTGCGACAGTTGCAGATTCAGGGGTGGCATCTGCTTGAGGCATATTCGCTGCGTTCACTGGTGTATCAGCAGTAGACTGACTGACTGGCGCAGCTGCAATCTCTTGATCTGCACCTTGCTCTGCCTGTTGTGCGGCTAATTCACCATTCGGTTGCATAGGATCTACATTTTCAGAGGCCGCCTGAGCGGTTTGCTCGGTCGCAGGTGCATTTGCCTGTGCTGCAGGATCAACGGCCTGTGCCGCTGTATTCATCTCAGCGCTTTGTGGCGCAGTTGCATCTGAAGCTGAGGTGGCTTGTGCTTCAGTTTCAGGTGCAGCTTGGGTGTTTTCAGTATTTTGTGCTGGGGTATTTAGGTCGGCAGTTTGAGGTGCAGTGCTGTTGTCGGTAGCAGAACTGGTTTGCAGTTCGGTTTCAGAACCTGCTGGGTTGGACTCCGCAGCAACTTGACCTGCCTCCACAATACGGATTTGACCACTGGCGACCAAATTTTCAATGGAACCGGCCTGACCATTTACCGTCGTGTTTACTTTGACTTTAGACAGACTTTCTAAGGTATCGCCCGGTTGAATGGCAGGTTCTGCAAATGCGGTTGCACTCATCATTCCTGTGACTAGACTTAAACCTAAAAGCTTAAAATGCATAAAATACTCCGTAGCAATCATTATTCAGATTTTTTGCGTATTTTTACCTTGTCATAAGCATGATCGGTTTTTCAATCAAACATACGTAAAGCTATTAAGACTTGTTATAAAAGCTTTAGAAAATGAGACAGACTGTTACAACAACTGTGCTTTTGTTGAACAGTTTTAGTCTAAATGTTAAGCAAATAAAATTTACTACATATACTTCATTTTCACTGCTTGTTAAGCTCGTGAAAAATAGGGGTTCGGCTCAAAATGGCAATGAAGAAAGGTAAAAGCGGTCAATCTTTGATGCAAATTTTAAATCAGAATAGTTTAAAAATTGTTTTGGGGGTAGTGGCGACCAGCAGCTTTGCAATTGCCTTTGGACAGGAAAAAATTCAACAGCTGGTCTCCTTGCCATCTGCATCAAACTCGGCCTGTCTGGATCAGTTTTACCGCGATATTCCGCCTTATCTGGCCAAGGAAAGCCTGACTAAAAATGCCTTTCCGCTGTGCTTTAATGGCTTTAACGTGATGTATTCGGGGGTGTCGAAAACGCCTTTGTGGGTGGCGGAAGCTCTGACCCCGCAACGCTTGAGCCAGAAAATTCCACGTGAAGACAACTTCCATGAAGAAACACGTTTAAAAACAGAATATCGTGCGACCTTGGCCGACTATAAAGCTTCAGGCTATGATCGTGGACACATGGCACCCAATGCCGACATGCCGAATAAAGATGCCCAGTTTGACAGCTTCTCATTGGCCAACATGGTGCCGCAGGCCCCGAAAAACAATCAGCAGGTTTGGCGGGAGCTGGAAGAGGCGACTCGCGCCATTGTGACCAAGCAGAAGCAGGATGTCTATATTGTAACGGGACCGGTGTATTCAGCTAAAAAACTGAAAACTATAGGTAATGGGGTGATCGTCCCGACAGCTACCTATAAAGCCATCTATATGCCAAAAACAGGAGCGGCAGGGGTGTACTATGCCGACAACACCCTAAAAGATACTGCACCCAAAGTGCAGGTGATGAGTATCTGTGCCCTGGAAGATCTGACAGGAATCAACATTTTCCCGCAGTTAACCGAGGACCAGAAGCGCAATACTTACAATTTGCCATTAAAGGCAAGTGCTGTGAAAGCGAATCAGAAAATTGCCTATTCCTATTGGGATGCAGAAAGCCAATGTGCCGAAGAAGTCAGTGCAGATGAGCTGAGCGCTTTGCAGAAAAAGTTTAAATCTTCCTCTGCAAGTTCAGCAAATTCAACCCCTACACAAGCGAACGAGAATAACGGCAGTGCATCAACGATTGATCCAGATACCCAGGATGCGATTGTTAAGCAACTGATTGAAGGGCTGTTGCAGTATATTTTACAGTTGTTGAAATAAGTCCTTTTTAGGTAGGATGAAAGTCATCATGCTACCTTTTTAATAATAACAAAGATCAGGGGAAATATAATGTTCAAGCCTTTTGAAAATGGTACCGAATCGCATGCCATTCACGACTTAACCTTAGAAAATCAAGAAGACCGCGTCAGTATTTATGGTAATTTACAGCTGACCAAAGATCAGGCCGGGCTTCAGGCAGCGAAAGCCTTGCAGGCTTTTGTCAATGCCGTGGTCAGTGCCCTGGAAAATGAAACTCATCTTCCGGAAAAAATTGACCGCCAGGATGAACAGGAAATTGAAAATCCATTTTTATAAGCAGCGTTCATGTTCCATGTGGAACATAAAAAAGCTCACATTGGTGAGCTTTTTTTATCATTCAGGTGATTTGATATGCATCAAAAAATTGCTGCTTGATTAATCATAACCTGATGAATAAATAGAAGGTCAAGATGACGAGCAGAGTGTAATTTTTGCATATTGTTGTTGCCGCCATTGCTGCGGTGTAAGGCTGGTCCACTGTTTAAATGCACGCTGGAAGGCACTTTGCTCGGAATAACCCAGTAATAAGGCAATTTCTTGCAGGCTCAGATGCCGGTCTTTTAAATATTGTACAGCCAGTAAATGCCGTACTTCCTGCATGCGTTGCTGATAGGTGGTGTCTTGTTGCTGTAAATGGCGTTGCAGTTGGCGTACCGACATATGTAACTGTTTGGCAATAGGTTCGATTTGATACTGGTTTTTTTGCAGCCCGATGAGAATGGCCTGTTGCAGACGATGATCGAGCTGGGTGGAATTGGGAAGCTTATCTAATAAGGCATGGGCTTGTTGCATCAGTAAATGCTGCAAGGTCTGGTCACCTTGACGTATAGGTTTAGCCAGCTGATGAATGGGTGCAATAATTTGGGCCTTAGGCTGGGAAAACAGGACTTTGCAATTGAAGTATTCTTCATAGATGGCCACATTTTTCGGTGCAGGATGAATAAAGTGCACTTCATGTATATGAATATCTTTAAATTCCAGAAAATGTTTCAAAAATTGCACCATCAGGGCAATGGCATTTTCCTGGGTAATTTGCGTGGTCAAATGAAAGGGGATGTATCCCCAGCCAAGCGCCAGATATCCATCCTGTATATTGAGTTCTAAGGCACTGCCGTCATATATCAGTCGATGAAAATCATGATAACGGTATAAGGCTTCCCCCAAGGTGTTGCAGGACAGGGCAATATAGGCAATGATGCCCAAATGTTTAGGCTGGACATGTTCGGCAATATCCAGGCCTAGTGCCGGAATTTGCAGATGTTGGTCTATATCTGTCAGCAAATCACGCCAAAGACAGAAGTCAAAACGTTCCAGATTCTGAACTTGTTCAAGTTTTTCAGAAATAATCAAGCCTTTGGCCTGACTATAGGCATAAAGTAAATGCCCAAGTCCACCATATACAGAGCCTGTGTAGTCTTTAGAATGTGGCATATTGATCTTTTTATTGTCGTAATTGTCAATTAAATTTTATTTTGGGTCAATGTTTAGCATATTTTATAACCTATATTCAATATAAAATAGGGAAAAAAGGATATGTGGAAAGGTTTTTTGGTTGGGCTGGTGGTGGCCAATGGTTTTGAATGGGTGGCACACAAATATATTTTGCATGGCACACATCGCAGTGGAAAGCCCCGCTATAGTCCGGTGCCCGACAGCATGAAGTCACATTGGGAACATCATCGCGAAGTCAGAAAAACGGCATTTCATGACCAGGGCTATGTCGAAGGTCTTGCCAATTGGCGCACTAAAAATGAAGTTGTCTCTTTAGTCGTGGTTGCAGGTGTTTTTGGTACGCTATTTTATCCCCTATCCAAAGGCATGGCACTGTCTACCGTATATAGCGCCTGTAATTATTATTATATTCACCGCCGTGCCCATTTAGAGCCAGAGTGGGCCATGAAAAAAATTCCCTGGCATTATGATCATCATATGAATTCCAATCAGGATGCCAACTGGTGCGTGACCAAGCCCTGGTTTGATTACATTTTGGGAACTCGGGTGATTTCAGCGCCAGAATTGCAGGAGAAAAATCCCTTAGGAATTCTGCTGCCCAGCACCGTTTCAAATCTGTTGAACGGCATAACTGAGCGTTATTTCCCGGCAAAATGGGTAGAAAAACAGGGGAGATAATCATTTTCTCTGAAGGGAAGGAGAGTTTGATTGTTCAGGAAAGAGATCGCGATAAAATTGCCAGAAGTCACGACTGCCGAGACCTTGTCGTAATTTGTCAATATTTTCGGCATCAATGGTCAATGTTTTTGTTATTTTTTTGTTATATATTTGTTTTCGCAATCAGGTTAGTCTAGTTAACTTGACGAGCTACTGTATATGTCATTTTACTGTTTTTCTTTCAAGAAACCGCGCTGTAGTTTTCTTGGTTTATAGGGAGTCTTCAAGACTCCCTTTTTTTATCTACACTTTTTATGCAAGCTTGATTGCAAAGCCATTTATGAATAAAAAAGAGTGTGGTTTAGACACTGCTGTCCCATAATTTTATTTCAGCACCGAATCAATAATATAATGATATTTTATTTCTTCACAGCCTTGTCTTTTCTTTAAAAGTTGAAGTGACTTTGTGTAGGCTGAACCCTACTTTTGACAGACCAAAAGTAGGCAAAAGTCTTTAGTCCCCATACACGACATCCTGTCGTGATGGGGAATGTGTGGCATCCTTGCCACACTCACAAATCTAACACCTGAAATTCAGCTATGAGATAGCAGTGGTCGTTTAGACACTCTTTTGATTTTCTAAAGCATGCTAAAACTTAGAGACGCATTTCAATTCCTTGAGCAGCCAGATATTGCTTGGCTTCCGGAATGGTGTATTGACCAAAGTGGAAAATAGAAGCTGCAAGTACCGCATCTGCACCGCCCTTGATAATACCGTCGGCCAAATGCTGCAAGTTGCCCACCCCACCAGAAGCAATGGTTGGAATGGTGACACGGTCATTGATGTGACGCATTAACGCCAGGTCATAACCGGCTTTGGTGCCATCGGCATCCATAGAGGTAATTAAAAGTTCGCCCGCGCCGTAATCGGCCATTTTCACTGCCCATTCAATGGCATCAATCCCGGTCGGTTTACGGCCACCATGGGTGAAAATTTCCCATTTATTGTCGCCAGTTTTCTTGGCATCAATGGCGACCACAATACATTGGGCGCCAAAGCGTTGCGAAGCTTCCTGCACAAATTCCGGGTTAAATACCGCAGCCGAGTTAATGCTGACTTTATCTGCACCGGCATTCAGCAACAGGCGGATATCTTCCACCTTACGCACGCCGCCACCCACGGTTAAGGGAACAAATACGCTTTCGGCCATACGTTCAACGGTACGGTACGTGGTATCGCGGCCGCTTGAGGTTGCGGTAATGTCCAGGAAGGTAATTTCATCTGCACCCTGTTCATTATAACGGCGTGCTACTTCAACCGGATCGCCTGCATCACGAATATCAAGGAATTGTACACCTTTCACCACTCGACCATTATCTACGTCAAGGCAAGGAATAATACGTTTAGCAAGCATAATTTTTTCCAAAAATAACAGCCGATTATGAAACTTCGCCACGAAGGTGCTACACCTTGGTAGTCGTAGCAGGTATTCTATCAAAATTATGTAGGTTTTTTTGCAGGTTTTCTATGTCGGTTTATACCACTTTGACTTTACAGGAAGTTCAGGCGTTTGCAGCCCCTTATGGATTAGAGGTGCTGGACCTGATTCCGATTCAAGGAGGTATTCAGAATACAAACTATTTTTTAGTCTGTAAAAATGGTCAGCAGTATGTACTCACGATATTTGAAGAAATGGATGAACAAGGTGCGGGGGAGCTGGTTCCTGTGCTGGAGCATTTGGGCAAACAGGGGGTAGCTGTGCCGGTACCGCTAAATTATGCGGGCAAAGCCATTCATACTTTAAAAGATAAACCCGCCCAGATTGCACCGCGCATGATGGGCAAGCATCCCATGCCATCAACTCTGGAACAGGTACAGGCGATTGCTGTGGCTCAGGCGAAAATCCATATTGCTTTACAGGATTTTCCTTTGGAACGCGCCGAATATCGTAATCATGATTACTGGTTGCAAGTGGCGAAAGAATTAAAACCGACTTTAAATCCGGCCGATGCCATTTTGCTCAGCGAGGTGCTGGGACTTTATGATGCGCTCACTGCCGTCTATCCAAACCGCCCCAAAGGCTTTATTCATTCCGATTTGTTCCGTGACAATACCCTGTTTGAAGGCAATGAATTAAAAGGAATTCTGGATTTTTACGAACTTAACAAAGATGAATTCCTGTTTGACATTGCAATTACCTTAAATGATTTTTGTACCGAATATCCTGAGGTTCACTTAAATGAAGTGAAAGCCCAGGCCTTTTTAGAAGCCTATGAAACGGTGCGTCCATTGACTCAGGATGAAAAATCCTGCCTGGAAATCTATCTGGCTATGGCAGCTGCACGTTTTTGGCTGATGCGTTTACAAGTCGCACAAAAAAATGCACAACAAGGACGTACAGGAGATGATATTCTTCAAAAAAATCCTTTGGAAATGCGTAATATGCTTGTGGAACGACTAAAATTTGTGACGGCTTGATATAGGATATAAAAATGCGTGATCAGGGGCGATTAGTCGAATGGTTTGATGAAAAAGGCTATGGTTTTATTCAGCCCAATGATGCCTCGAAAGATCGCGTGTTTTTACATATCAAGGATTTTGCCCGTCAGGGACCCCGTCCGATTGTGGGTTGTGCGCTTGAATATACGGTATTGCTGGATGGAGATGGACGTTATCGTGCCCAGCAGGTGACTTATCTTAAAGCGTCACAAACTAAAAAAAATGTCAGCAAGCCAAAACCTTCCAGTCAACCTGCGCAAAAATTAAAACCGATGCAAATTGCCTGTGTCGGTTATATTCTGGCTTTGGCTGTGTTTACCGTAGCAGGTTTATTAAGTGGCATGGTGCTGTTATTTATTAGTCTCATTAATGCCCTCACTTACTGGATGTACGCTCAAGATAAAGAAGCTGCCTTGCAAGGTAATCGCCGCGTACCCGAGCAAACCCTGCATCTGCTATCTTTTCTGGGCGGCTGGCCTACGGCATGGCTGGCTCAGGAAAAGCTGCGTCATAAAACACAAAAACAACCCTTTAGAAAGATTTATTTTTGTACTATAGCCTTAAACATACTTTTGATTTTATGGCTGATTTCTCCTTTTAATGTGCTGAAATTTTAAAAGGGGGAACGATTACTTAAAAGGTATAATAATGAATTATTCTATCGATCAAGATCCCAACCGTACCCTGACTTTAATTCTTTATATCCTGTACATTATTGCCATTTTTACGGGAGGCTTATTGGCCGTTGTTGCCCTGATCATTAACTATATAAAGCGCAATGATGTGCGTGGCTCTATTTTTGAAAGCCATTTTACTTGGCAAATCCGAACTTTCTGGTGGTATCTGTTCTGGAACCTGATTGCCTTTATTCCTTTTATTTTCCTGTTTTTCACGGGTGAAAACATGGATGTATTTACTGGGGTTGCTTTAGGGGCAAGTGCATTTTGTCTGGTTGTGATTGGCGTTTCCTGGATCTGGATTGTCTATCGTGCTATTCGCGGTATGATGCGCCTGAATGATAATCAGCCGATGTATCAATAAGACGGGTGAATACTCAAAAAGGCAGATTGAGCCAGTACTGTCCCATAGTTCTGTTAAGGGCTTTTATTTTGCTGAAAACGGTTAATTTCGAATTAGAATCATATAAATGAATTTTTATGAAGTCTGTTTGTAGACATTCGTTTGTTAATCCGATATTCATTATTTTCTTTAATTCTTTGCTGATGAGAAAGCTTAAAATTTCATAGATAAGTTAAAGTCTTTCACAGCCACAATTTTTCAATAAAATCGAAATGCATTTGTGTAGGCGATGTCTTACTTTTGACAGGCCAAAAGTAAGCAAAAGCCTTTGTTACCCACACATAACATCCATGTTATGGTGGATAACATGTGGCATCCCTGCCACATTCGTCAATCCAAAGTTTACTTAAATTAAATTATGGGACAGCAGAGAGATAAAGCTGTCTTTTTGGAAATGGCATATTAGAAATAGTATTTTAGCAGTAGCATCGTTCTAGAAATTGGTGAAGGAGCTCTTGCTTGTAGGGTAGTGCTTATCATCTCCAGCTTTAGTTTCTCTTTCCCCGGATGAGAAGGTCAGGGAGGGGGAGAAATGCAGCTTTTAAGGGCTCACTTCCTCATTCTTCTTCAAGAATTTCGGTTTCCACTCACTGACAATCACTCCTAAAACCACCAAAGCTCCACCCAGGAGGGCCAGTAGGGGCAAACGCTCACCCGCGATACGGCCAATTAAAGCAGCCCAAACCGGCTCACCTGAATAGATAATGGCAGCCTGCGCAGGGTCGACTGCACGCTGTGCCCAGTTCATCACCAGTTGAATGGCGGCACTGGCAAAACCTAAGCCAGCTAGAATGATCACCAGCGGCCAGGAAAAAACCGGATTCCAGCTTTCATCCGCTAGGGGCATCATGCAAAAGGCAAAAATCGAGGCAAAGCCGAGCTGAATGACGGTGACACGCCGCACATTGACTTTACCGGCAAACAATCCGATCAGAATAATTTCCATGGCAATCGCGATTGAACCGAGAATGGTAATGATCTGGCCGAAATTCAGCTGGATTGCACCAAAACCATTGCCGGTTAAAAAGACCAGACCTAAAAAGGCCAGCGCTGCTCCGCACCAGGTCATGAATTGCGGGGTTTTACGGAACAATAGCCATAAAAGAATCGGCACCAGAGGTACATAGAGAGCTGTCAGGAAAGCGGATTCACTGCTGCTGATGCTTTGCAGCCCAATGGTTTGTGTGCCATAACCCAATGCAATCACCAGACCAATCAAAGCCCCTGCGGCAATTTCTTTCAGCCGGATTCCAGTTAAATCTTTCCAGGAAAACAGGCCGACAAACAGCATGGCAGCAGCAAAACGACAGCCGACAAAAAACATCGGACTGGCAAAGTTTAAGCCGTATTGCACGGTAATAAACGAACCGCCCCAAATCAGGGTAATTAAGATTAAGGCAAGTTGCGGCGCTTTGGCTTTCAGGCCAGAGGAAAAATAGGGCATGTTGACACAGAAAATGATTTTAAAAATTTCAGGAATAAAAAAGAGGTCCGAAGACCTCTTGGAGATACATCACGGAATTAAAGTGATTGTTCATCTAACAATAATTGCGCTTCACGAAGATTCAGCGTGCCTTCGTAAATGGCACGACCGGTAATGGCACCTAAAATGCCCGGCTGGCCTTTTAAGTTGCGCACATCATCCAAGTTGGTCACGCCACCAGATGCAATCACAGGCAGGCCTGAATACGTCGCCAAATTGACGGTTTGTTCGATGTTTACACCCTGCATCATGCCGTCACGCGCGATGTCGGTATAGACAATGCTTGATACGCCAGCATCGGCAAAACGTTTAGCCAAATCTGTTGCTTTGACATCTGTCACGTTTGCCCAGCCATCAGTTGCCACCATGCCGTTCATGGCATCAATACCGACAATGATGTGACCGGCAAATTTTTTGCAGGCTTCTTCAACAAATTCAGGATTTTGAACTGCTTTGGTGCCAATAATCACAAAAGACACACCGGCATCCAAATAATGTTCAATGGTTTCCAGGGAGCGGATACCACCGCCAATTTGAATAGGCAGTTCTGGTTGCGCTTTGGCAATTGCTTCCACCACAGGTTTATGAATCGGTGTACCTGCGAAAGCGCCGTTTAAATCCACCAGATGCAAGCGACGTGCGCCTTCATTGACCCAATGCTGTGCAGTTGCAACCGGATCGTCAGAGAATACGGTATCGTCTTCCATACGGCCTTGTTTTAAACGGACACATTTGCCATCTTTCAGGTCAATTGCAGGGATGATCAGCATGCTTTCGCTCCTTGCCTAATCTTATTGAATTCATTGTGTTCCATCTTAACAAAGTATTGGCAAATCTCTAAGCACCAGTTTCAGCTTTTATTTTGCTGGGGCGAATGCGTAACTTTAATGTGGTATTGGGAATATGTTTGGGAAGTAAGCCTAAGCGCAGTAATTCTTCAAAGACTAAAACCGGGGCATAGGCATCGGCAGCGGCATAGTCAATCTGCTGGGGAGTCAGCGTTTTGCGTGCCCAGTTCGAGGTGCTGGTTTTTTTACTTTTGGGAAAGTTCACCTGAAATAGAAGTGCCATGGCATTTT
Source organism: Acinetobacter sp. T_3_1 (assembly GCF_025377055.1). Lineage (NCBI taxonomy): Bacteria > Pseudomonadati > Pseudomonadota > Gammaproteobacteria > Moraxellales > Moraxellaceae > Acinetobacter > Acinetobacter sp. T_3_1. Next base: position 37,531 of record NZ_JACHVD010000015.1, read on the forward strand.
TCAGTCCCATCGGATTGCTAAAGCCAAAGGAAAAAAAGCATTTCGACAGTTCAATCACACTGTTCAGTTCAATGCCTTTTTTACGGAACAGATGAGCATCATTTTTTAAGCCAAAGCCGACTTTAACCTGGTCACGGCTGGCAAAAATCGGCTTTAAAAATTCCCAAATCTCATCATTCATTTGGAACAGGTAGGCTTTGTCCAAGGTCGCCAACTGAATCAGATGCGGTCCGGTTGCAACTTCGCCCTTTTCAAAGGTCGGTTTAGATTCGCTGTCAAAACCCAGAACAGCACAGTGTTTTAATTCTGCTTCCAAAGCATGACATTGTTCCAGGTTGTGAATCACCTGAATCTGTTGCATCGGAAGGTTTTTAAATAAAGGGAAGGCCTGAATCTGTTCTTTGCTGGGCAGGGTTTGAAGCAATGGCTCTTCCATAATCATCAATAGTTTTCTGGGTTTGTATTCAGCTTAATCGCTTTTCGTATTTTAGGCAAAATAAAAGCCCAGTCGAAACTGTAATGTTGATCAGTTAAGGAGTTTAGAAATAAACTCCTTAATTATTAGTAATTCATGGCGGAGTCTTACCATTTTAAATCAAACTCTTGCAGCTCATTTGTTACTTTGGTTTCGCCCAAAGTAACCAAAGGCATTTGTCATCCGCAAAACTCGTCAACTACTATCAACTAGCCAATTTGTCGCAGAAACAATCTTTTTTAATGTAGTCCTGCCTCAAACAGTTGCGGATGACTTTTCCACGTATCAAATATAATCATGAATTTAAAAAAGAAAATGCCAGTCAATTTCTTAACTGACTGGCATTAAAGTCGAAGCTGGGCCGTTGATGGATCAAGTAGAAATCAGATATTCCATTCCACAAAGTTTTTCAGTAACTGTAAACCGGCAGTATGGCTCTTTTCCGGATGGAACTGGGTCGCGAACAGGTTNAGTCGAAGCTGGGCCGTTGATGGATCAAGTAGAAATCAGATATTCCATTCCACAAAGTTTTTCAGTAACTGTAAACCGGCAGTATGGCTCTTTTCCGGATGGAACTGGGTCGCGAACAGGTTTTCTTGATGCAGCGCCGTGCAGAACTCTAAACCATAGTCACAAGTGGCTGCCACAATGTTCTTGTCTTGCGGTTCAACATAGAAACTATGCACGAAATAGAAACGCGCATCCTGTTCAATGTCTTTCCACATTGGATGACTTGGGTCTGCCTGATGCACCTGGTTCCAGCCCATATGCGGCACTTTTAAGCCTTCCATATCCGGGAAGCGCTTCACTTCACCTGCAAAAATACCCAGCGCATCGGTACCGCCATTTTCTTCCGAACGCTGCATCAGCGCCTGCATGCCGACACAGATCGCCAGCACAGGCTTGTTGAATACGGCATGGCGTACCACTTCATCAATACCGGCTTCATGCATGCCCTGCATACAGTCACGCATTGCACCGACCCCCGGAAAGACGATTTTGTCGGCTTGGGCAATCAGTTTGGGATCATTGGTGACATCTACAGTTGCGCCGACATGTTCCAGGGCTTTGGCTGCAGAGTGTAAATTTCCCATACCATAGTCAAGAAGGGCAATACGGGTCATTACAAGGTACCTTTGGTTGAAGCTACTGTGTTTTCTGCACGTGGATCGACTTCACATGCCATACGGAGTGCGCGGGCAAATGCTTTAAACACGCTTTCGATCTGGTGGTGGCTGTTTTTGCCTTTCAGGTTGTCAATGTGCAGCGTCATTAAGGCGTGATTCACAAAACCTTGAAAAAATTCAGAGAATAGATCAACATCAAAGCTGCCAATACGTGCGCGAGTGAATGGAATATCCATCCACAAGCCTGGGCGGCCCGATAAATCAACCACAACACGGCTTAAAGATTCATCCAGTGGGGCATAGAAGTGACCATAACGACGTAAGCCTTTTTTATCACCCAATGCCTGGGCAAATGCCTGTCCCAGGGTGATACCACAGTCTTCTACGGTGTGATGGTCATCAATTTCCAGGTCACCATCACAATGAATGTCAATGTCAAATAAGCCGTGTCGCTTGATTTGATCAATCATATGATCTAAAAATGGGACACCAGTATTGAGAGTGCCTTGACCTGTACCATCAAGATTCACACGAACTCGGATTTTGGTTTCGTTAGTGTTTCTTACCACTTCACTGATACGTTGCGTCATAGACACGTTCCTCAAAAACGTCAAAAATGATGATGTAAAATGTTTTTTCGCGGCGACGAAGTCCCCGCATATTAGATTGCTCAGGAGGGTTAATCAATGCCTATTACCGTACACGCTTATACTTCACTAGAAAATGACGAAGTGCGCAGCCAGCTTGAGCGACTGTATGACACTAGCCCGGAATTTGGAGATGGGCAGGATGCCATTGAACAACTAGAGCAAAACTTGGCTCAGTATACCCTAGTTTACACAGCAGAATTTAATACTAAAGTGATTGGGGCAATTTGGTGTACCGGGCAGGGGGAAAGCCGGACACTGGAAAATATTGTGGTACACCCGGCTAACCGTGGACGTGGGGTTGCAGAACGGCTGGTCAGTGAAGTGTGCCGCATAGAAGAAGAAAAAGGCGTGAAGACATTTGAACCGGGCTGTGGGGCAATTCATCGCTGTCTGGCGCATCTGGAAAAAATTTAAACCCGTCCAACACATAAAAAAGCAGCCTTCAGGCTGTTTTTTTATAAGTGAAAAATATGGGTACGATTAAATAATGATTTGAGTTTTAAATAAAAAATAGGCAAATAAACGCCAATTTGCCTTAAAAATAAGCACTTGCTTTAAAAAGCCTAAAACCTGCTTGACTGCAAAACACTTAAACTGTTTAATACGCGACATCGGCGTGATAGCTCAGTAGGTAGAGCAACGGATTGAAAATCCGTGTGTCCCCAGTTCGATCCTGGGTCTCGCCACCATATTCAAAATCTGATTTTAAGATTTCAATCCCTGATCCCATCAGGGATTTTTTTTGGGTAAAAAATACCCGATCAAATAAAAATGTCATGAATTATATTGACTATTGATAACAGATACGGCTTAATACACGGCATCGGCGTGATAGCTCAGTAGGTAGAGCAACGGATTGAAAATCCGTGTGTCCCCAGTTCGATCCTGGGTCTCGCCACCATATTTAAAAAATCCTCAAACATTGTTTGGGGATTTTTTTTGCCTGCCTGTTGGATATGGGAACCTATGCCTGCATGCAAGATCAAGATGTGATAAAAGGCTGAAAAAACCAAATATCATTAATAGATTGAGATACTTTTGGAAGACCGTTCATCTGAGTCTGAGTGAGCTAAAACGGAATTTCATGTAGGCTATAACGTATACAGTTGCAGTGAGAAACATTTTCCTTGCATGGTGTGAAGCTGCATTGCCTTGAAATTACGTTATGAGTCAAGCTTATGAATCTTCTAAAAATCTCTGCTTTGATGTTGATGTTAGGTTATATGGGGAACATGACCGCCCACGCAGATGAGATTGTGAACTTGCCGACCTTACAAGTATTGGCTGAGCCAGAATTGCGTAAAGAAACAGGGATCGTGCCGTATCAGAATGATGAAAAGATCCGCCGTGCTTTGCAGCATCAAATCATTCGTAATTCACGTGAAGCCCAGAACTTTATGATCGACAGCCAGGTGGTTGCCAATCTTGAAATTCAGCCCTTACAATCACAGCCAGACCTAAATTCTTTACCTCCCTTACTACAACAGCATGTATTGAATATTGCTCAGGGGTTACAGTCGAGTGATCCTACACAAGGTTTATATATTATGTTGCAGCCCTTTGGCATAGACCGTAGCAACAGTATGCGCCCCCTCGACCGGGGTCATATACAGATCAACCTGAACAATATCAACATTGACATGCTTGAAAATTCTATGCGTAGTCTTCCTGTGTCCGAGGTACTGACACCGAAAACGCAATAATTTTTCTCGCTTGAGATCTCCACAGGTTAAGAATTTTTTTCTTATAGAATCAAAGTAATAACAATTGGAGAATCCACAATGAAAAGAATCGCGCTTCCTGTATTTGCTGGTTTATCATTATTAGTCACAGCTTGTGGCGGTAGTGGATTTGGAGATCAGTTCAACTCCTCCTTTGAGAAAACCTTTACCTTTGGTACGCAAACTTATATTTGCCGCAGTGAAAAAGCGGCAAATGCCTGTGGTGGCCCAAGCCAGGACTGCTCAGCCTGTGAGCTGGCATCACCTTCTTCAGCCGTCATTACTCAGTTATGTACTCAAACAGCAGCCAATATCCATCAAGTCACAGTAGATGGCTGTGTAGCTAGACTAACCAATGATACCCAGACCGGACTGTGTACTTCGGAAGGGTTAAGACTGCTTTCAGGAACCAACTTGACCAGGCAGCAAGCCAATGCAGGGGCATTATTTCCTACTGGAAGCGTGAATATCAATGTCGGAAACTTGACTGAAACCATCACCTGTAACTAAGTCGTGTATTTAGGCCGCATGAAATTCGTTATGCCGCTGTTGATTGGCATTCCGTGTTTTGGACTGGGCTATTTCGTTGCCTCATTCCAGCCTGAACCTGAACCGCCTGTAGCTGAGCACACTCAGGATCGGGCTGTGGAAAATTTTATCCATACTATTCAGCAAAAAACGCAGACCCAGCCTGAAGACCGGCTTGTGTTACAACAGCAGCTGAAAAACCAGAAAGCTCAGGTCAATAGTATTATAGATCAGGCCACACCCCAGCAGATCGATAAGTATCTGTCCCAGGCTTTTCCGGACTATGATCTATCCGCAATCCAAAACAAACGCGAGTTTGCCAAACGTCTGGTCAGTGAATTTGTCGATGCAAAAAATGATCCCAATGAAGCCATGACCGGTCAGGCCAAGGTCACGGCACAACAACAATATTCCGCAGGTAGTGTAATGCCTAGGCAGATTTATGCCGGACAGCAGCTATTTGCCCATTTTGATACGTTGGGAAAAACACCGAATAACGAGCAGGTCTTTGTGCGCTGGAGCAACCAGTCTACAGGTGAAGTGCTGTTTTTTATGCCGCAGTGTATAAGTGCCATTCGGGAACAGAACTGGGTCGGTTTTAATCCTGCGAAGGGCTGGAAAGCAGGCATATATGATGTTAAATATTATCAATTGAATGACCAGCTGGCGCCGATTGCCCAGACCAGTTTTAGAATTGATCAGGTCATTGATTAAACTTATAAAAATATTTGAGCATCGTTAAATGAAAGATCTGTTTTCTGAGGGTAGTCAGCGTTATAAACAGGCCCGTCCGGCTTATTCCACTCAAATTGTCAAAGAAATTTTAAAACATGTGTCGGAACGGAATTTTGCCTGGGATTGTGGGGCAGGCTCCGGTCAGTTTACCCAGCTTCTGGCGCCGTATTTCGAGCATGTGGTGGCCACCGATATCAGTGAAGCTCAGTTACAACAAGCACCTTATTTTGAAAATGTCAGCTATCAGCTGCAAGCGGCAGAGCAGACGACGATTCCGGACCAGTCCATTGATTTGGTGACGGTAGCGCAAGCCATACACTGGTTTGACTTTGACGCATTTTATAAAGAAGTTATACGGGTGCTTAAACCTCAAGGGGTGCTGGCCGTCATTGGCTATGGCCTCATTCAGGTTCAGGATGCCGCAATCAATGTTTTGGTTCAACAGCTGTATGCTGAAATCCTAAAAGATTATTGGGATAGAGAACGGCATTATATTGATGAGCTGTATCAAACCATTCCATTTCCCTTTCATGAACAGGCGGTTCCGGAGCTGCGTCTGGAATATCAATGGACAGGGCAGCAACTGCTCAGTTATTTAAAGACCTGGTCAGGCCTGAAACATTACCAGGAACATAACCGGAATGACCCGCTACAGCCGATTTCAGCGGCTTTGCAAACGGCAGCTGAATATTTAGATGTAACATTTCCTGTACTTCTGCGCGTCGGAATACGAGAAAAATAAAGATTATGACGGAATTTTATGTCAGCCGAGCAATAAGTCAGGAGAAGATAAAAATCTGATTTATAGCAACATGATCCAGCATAGAACTTTCTTATCGAAGCAATTCTCATGTTTTTTAAGCGGTGAAATGAGCAGTTTTTTTAACGAAAGTTAGAATGTTCGGCCAGACCACTGGTCTGTGGCAACTGGCTGAAAGGCGCATACGCTATACAATTATAGGTGTCGACGGTTGTTTGTTTACTTCAATTCATTGTTGAGTAGAACTGCCATGAAGATCCTAAAAAAATTGTCCTGTGCAATCGTAGCGATTGCCGCAAGCTTTTCTATTTCCTCTACTTTTGCCGATATAGCAGATGCACCTGGATTAACTCCCTTAACAGAAGCCGAGTTAAGCGCTGAAACCACCCCTGTGATTGAGTATCGGACTGATCCTCAAAATGAGCGAGTTTTGCAGCATAGAATTATGCAGATCCAGATGGATACACAAAACTTTGTGGTTGATCCCACTATTTTGATGACCATCGATCTGGTTCCTGAAGCCCCTATGCCGGATATCAACAGCTTGCCATTGGCATTGCAGCAATATGTTCTGGCCATTGCCCGAGGTTTGCAGTCACCTGATCCAAGAGAAGGCCTGTATGTGCTGCTTGAGCCTTTCGGTATAGACCGTCGTGCTACCAATGTGCAAATTGCCCGAGAGCAAATTTCACTAGGTGTTTTGGAAAATGTCCCGCAAAATTAATTCATTAGGTGATTGCAACTACAGCAAAAACTCCTTTGAATAGGAGGGTGTACTCGAGTTTGATCGCTAAAATAGCAATAAAAAAGGATGCCTATTAATGGCATCCTTTTTGACGGTTAAAATGCATTAAAGCAGATTAAGCCGCAGATTTTTTAAACCAAGAGAAGAAGCCTTTTTTCTCGGCTTTGACTTCAGTTTTAACCGCATCCGTTTTTTCAGCTACGGCTTCTTTGACTTCAGCTGTTTTTTCTACAGTAGCATCTTTTGCAGCGACAGTTTTAGCCGCAGCGGTATCTGTTACTTGTGCAGTTTTAGCAGCGGTTGCATCTTTCGCTTCAACCACTTTGGCTACGGCTGCATCTTTAGCTGCTACAGTTTTGGCTACAGCAGCTTCTTTAGCACCTTCTGTTTTGTGAGCAGCAGTTTGAGTTGCAACGACCGCTTTTTCTTTTGCTGCTACAGTCTTAGCTACAGTGGCATCTTTTGCATGAGCTGTTTTTGTTAGGGCTGCATCTTTGGCAGCTCCAGTTTTATGGGCAGCAGTTTTAGACACGGCAGCCGCTTTATCTTTAGTTACAGCAGCAGTGTTTTGAACTGCAGCCGCTGTTTTTGCCACATCTGCTTTTACTTGTGCTTTTGCAGCAGCAACTTTAGCCGCCGGAGTAGTTTCTACAGCAGTAGCAGCCATAGCCGATGTTGTACCTGCAACTAAAGCGATAACTACAGCAGTTTTAATGGTATTCATGTTGGTTACTCAATCGTGAGAATAAAGAGGTTTTTTGTACGGGTTATTTTAACGCTCAAGATCCTTACTTTTTCTGGCGGAATAGCTTGTAGATGTTTAATTGTGTGAATATTCCACCAAATTTACAGAGTGATAACATGATGTTGCGAATGGGTTACATTAATTTTGAGTTTTTTGTCCTATTCCGGTTTAATTCAATAGAAATTGATATTTCTAATGTTTGTAATCATTGAGTTTTTCTTGGGTTTTACCGGGTAAAGCGAACATGCAGCTGAACACAGGAATCTTATCTTTTTAAACATGACAGTTTTGCAATAGAGTTGTCATTTGCCTTTCAAATTCGTTTGCTAGATTAAAATAGTCGCAAAGATCACGACATGAAATCTAGGCAGGTGAGTCATGAAAACCCTACATGTTTTTGATGATATTCAGCATGTTTACAGTGAATTTGTTGAAAATAAAAAATACCCGAAACTGGAAAGCCTGAACAATTGGGGTAAAAACCGTTTTTTCTTTAACCAGTATTTCCAGATGATAGAAGACTGGCATCATACCGAACAGATTGTGATTCAGTTCAATCAGCAATATTTTAGTCTGGACACGGGCAGTGCGCCTGATTTTATGGATAAAGAAAAATATATGGAATGGCTGCGCGAACAACTGTCGCAGTAAAAACCGAAGTATCATTACTTCTTTTTTAAAGACCATCAAACTGTCCGTACTGGGCAGTTTTTGTTTTTAAAAGGATACGTGGTTTGCCTGAATGGAATGCGAGTAGCTTATTTCAATCTGCGGTTGAACGTACTATGCTAAAAACATACATCATCAACTGATTAATTTCAGCCCGACCACCGATGCTTTGGAGCGCAGTCTTTTATGCAACAGCTGATTTGTTATAAAGAACTTCCTGTCTGGACACAGCAGACTATTCCGCAAGGGTTTAAAAAACAGCACAATACCAAAGCCGGTACCTGGGCAAAACTCACGGTATTCAAGGGTGAGCTGCATTTTGCCATGCTGGATGAATCTGGCAGCGTACAGTCCGAGCATGTATTTACCTCAGATCAGCAGCCTCCATTTATTGAACCACAGGCGTGGCACAAAATTGTTTCTGCCAGTGATGACATTGAATGCCAGCTGCAGTTTTACTGTCTGCCGCAAGATTATTTTCATAAAAAATATCAGCTTTCACCCACGCATTCGGAAATTCTGGCTGCTACGCCGTATTTGCAAGGTGGCCGTGCCCTGGATGTCGGCTGCGGGCAGGGACGCAATGCGCTGTATTTAAGTCAGCATGGTTTTGAGGTGGATGCCTGGGATATCAATGAAAACAGCCTGAAAACCTTAAGGCAGATTATCCAGGCTGAGCAGATTGATAATATTCAGGTACAGCAGAGAGACCTCAATGCCGACCAAAGCATTACAGGAATATATGACTTTATTTGCTGTACCGTGGTGATGATGTTTTTACAGGCTAAAACCGTTAGACCTTTAATTGCGCAGATGCAGCAGGCAACAGCTCCGGGTGGCTATAACCTGATTGTCTGTGCGATGGACACGCCAGACATACCTGCACAGCCTGACTTTCCTTTTACGTTTAAAGCAGGTGAGTTAAGTGCTTTGTATAAGGGCTGGAATATTGTGAAATACAATGAAAATGTTGGTGAGTTGCATCGGGTCGATGATGAAGGGAAGCGGATTAAACAGCATTTTGCGACGTTGTTGGCGCAGCGTGTTTCACAATAATTTTTGAAAATTTATTGATTTCACAATGGAAATTCCCTCTCCTTGTTAAGGAGAGGGCTAGGGTGAGGATTTTATTAAAAACGCCCCTCATCCTAACCTTCTCCCAAAGGGAGAAGGAACGTTCAGTATGTATTTCAATACCTACTAAAGTTTGCTTTTAGATAAGTAGAATTTTAAATATTGTAAGTTTAATATGGCTATTTTATTGAATTTTATAATATTTAGAGGGTGTTGTGGATATAACTGAAAGTTTGAAAGGTATAATTAAAGATAGTCCTACAGCTCCATTCTTATTTATTGGTTCTGGTTTTTCTAGAAGGTATTTAGGTTTAGAGGATTGGAAAGGGTTATTAAGTAAATTTGGGGCAAAATTACCGACTGGATTTATTCGTTATGTAAGTGAAAGTAATGGTGATTTGGCTTTAGCAGCTGAAAAAATGGCTGAACCCTATTCTGACTATTGGTGGTCATTACCAACTTCCGAGGAAATAGCAAATCGCCCTGAATGGCATACACATATATCTTCACCACTTAGACATGATATTTGTGAATATTTAAATGCTGTAATTTTGGATGAGAAGAAGCATCAAGAAGAATTAAATATACTTACTTCTAAAAAGACAATTATTGATGGGATTATTACAACAAATTGGGATTTGCTTTTAGAAAATATATTCATCGATGATAAATATAAAGTTTATATTGGTCAAAGCGATTTATTATTTTCAAACCCTCAAAAAATTGCCGAAATTTATAAAATTCATGGATGTTGTTCAGACCCTAAGTCACTAGTTTTAACTAAATCTGATTATGAAGATTTTCACAAGAAGAACCCTTACTTAGCAGCAAAACTTTTATCAATTTTTTTAGAGCATCCAATTTTATTTATAGGCTATTCTTTACATGATGAAAATATAAAATCCATCTTATGTTCAATTTCTGCAATGATGACTAATGATGAGCATAAGCAAAAACTTGCGAAAAATTTGATCTTTATAAATCGTTCACATGGCGATGAAGATTCAATTTCTAATACGCATTTTTCATTTGAAGAAGGAAAAAGTATCCCTATTACTCAAATTAAAACAAATGACTTTGGAAAAATTTACTTAGCATTACAGGGTAAAGAAAGAAAAATTCCTGCTCATATTCTTAGAACTTTTAGGGAGCAATTCTATGAAATTGTTCAGGGGGAAGCGCCAGATAAAAAATTATATTGTGCTACGAATATTGAAGAAATTATGCAGGGAACCAACAAAATTGAGTTTGTTGCAGGTTTTGGTGTTGCTCAAAAAGGATATAGTGAAGTTGGGTTAAAAGGTGTGAATTTCAAAATGATTCTATCTGATGCAATATATGGAGATATTGAGTTTGATAGAGCGCAAATTTTAAATAATATACTCTCAGATATTTGCAAATCGGCAGTTTATGTACCGATTCAAAGCTTCATCAGAGCTGACCCTAATTATAAGCCTTTAAAAAATGCTTCTGATAATTTTAAAAACTTATTTAGTTTTAATGAGAAGTCATTTGTTTTAAAAATTGCCAAATCGTATAGAAATTCTTATAAGAATAAGGGATTAGCCGGATTAGATATACTTGAGTTGATTAAAAATACGCAGTTTAGTGATTCAGTTCGTGCGGATTATTTAGGGCAATATATTGTTGATAACAATTCAAAAGAAAATTTAAGAATTTTGGCAGATTATCTAAAAGAAAAATTTGAAGAAAGTTGGAATAATTCTAACTATAAGCGCTTAGTGTGTATTTATGATTGTTTAGTCAATAGATAAAAAGAAAACCCCGCAAAAGCGGGGTTTCTTTTTATCTTAGTATTTAAGAATTAAACACGTTCGATAATGGTTGCGATACCTTGACCCAAACCGATACACATGGTCGCAAGACCGATTTGTGTATCTTGCTGTTCCATCACGTTCAGCAATGTCGTGGTAATACGCGCACCAGAACAACCCAATGGGTGACCCAAAGCAATCGCACCACCATTCAAGTTCACACGGTCTTGCTGGTCATAAATGCCTAAGCCTTTAAGAACAGACAAACCTTGTGCAGCAAACGCTTCGTTTAACTCAAAAGTTTGAATGTCAGCAATTGACAAGCCAGCACGTTTAAGCGCTTTTTGTGTTGCTGGAACCGGACCAAAGCCCATGATTGCAGCATCACAGCCAGCAACCGCCATAGAGCGGATTACAGCACGTGGCTTAAGACCAAGCGCTTGAGCACGTTCAGCAGACATCAATAACATAGCAGAAGCACCGTCAGACAACGCTGAAGATGTTGCAGCAGTTACTGTACCGCCTTTCGGGTCAAATACAGGACGTAAAGCCTGGAACGCTTCAAGGTTGGCATCCGGACGAATCACTTCGTCGATGTCGCACAGGATTTTGAAGCCATTTTGGTCATGACCTTCAACACCAATAATTTCGTTTTTGAAACGGCCTTCCTGAGTTGCAGCCCAAGCACGGCGGTGAGATTCAACACCGAACGCATCCTGCTCTTCACGGGTAATGCCGTTCATGCGACCCAACATTTCAGCGGTTAAGCCCATCATGTTAGACGCTTTTGCATAGTGTTTAGATGCTTCAGGGTTGATGTCGATACCGTGCATCATGCCCACGTGACCCATGTGCTCTACACCACCGATGATGAAGATATCACCTTGGTTAGTCGCAATTTGCGCAGCAGCCGTGTGGATGGCCTGCATAGAAGAACCACACAGACGGTTGACGGTTTGACCTGCAACAGTCTTCGGAAGATCGGCCAGTAACGCGATGTTACGGCCAATGTTCATGCCTTGTTCAAGCGTCTGGTTGACACAGCCCCAGATCACGTCTTCAACTTCGTTGACATCAAACTGGTTACGGGCAACCAAAGCGCGAACCAATTCAGCAGACAAGCTGTCAGCACGTACATTGCGGAACATGCCGTTTTTGGTTTTACCCATTGCTGAACGTACGCCATCAACGATGACAACGTCACGCGGATTTAAAGTAGCCATTCACGTTGCTCCTTAACCGTAGAATTTTTTGTTGTTAGCAGCCATGTCGCGCAACATTTGTGGCGCTTCATAAGCCTTACCTAAGTGAGCGTATTTGTCGCAAAGTGCAACGTATTCAGCAACACCAGTTTGGTCGATGTAACGGCATGGACCACCGCGGAATGGAGGGAAACCTACACCCATAATCATCGCCATATCTGCTTCAGACGGCGTTGCAACAATGTTGTCTTCCAGGCAACGAACAGTTTCGTTACAGAAAGCCAGCATCATACGGTCAATGATTTCCTGAGCATCAAACTCACGTTTTTCCGCAGTTGCAACGGATGCCACAAGTTCGTACGCAGTTGGATCAACCACTTTGGCTTTCTTGCCTTTCTTGTCCAGTTCGTACTTGTAGAAACCAACATCGTTCTTTTGACCCAGACGTTTTGCTTCATACATGGTTTGGATTGAACCTTTGAAGTCCGGTTTCATGCGGTCAGGGAAACCTTCTGCCATCACTTCTGCACCATGAACGCCAGTGTCGATACCGACCACGTCCATCAGGTAAGCAGGGCCCATCGGCCAGCCGAAGCGTTCCATCACTTTGTCGATTTGCTGGAAGTCAGCACCATCTTTAAGCAACAGGTCGAACGCACCGAAGTAAGGGAACAATACACGGTTCACAAGGAAGCCCGGGCAGTCATTCACCACGATTGGCGTTTTACCCATTTTCTGAGCAAGAACCACAGTGGTTGCAATCGCTTCAGCCGAGGTTTTTTCACCACGGATCACTTCGACCAATGGCATCATGTGTACCGGGTTAAAGAAATGCATACCCACGAAGTTTTCAGGACGTTCCAGGTTTTCAGCCAGACGTGTGATTGAAATTGTAGACGTGTTAGAAGCAATAATCGTGTTTTCACGAACTTTTGCTTCAGTTTCTTTCAGAACGATGCCTTTGACTTTTGGATTTTCAGTCACAGCTTCAATCACGATGTCGACTTCTTTGAATTCGTCATAGCTTAAAGTTGGACGGATGCGCGCAAGTGTTTCACCCATTTGCGCAGGTTTCATTTTCTTGCGTTCAACTTGTTTCGTTAAAAGACCATTGGCTTCTTTCATACCCAAAGCAAGTTGAGGGTTGCCAATGTCTTTCATGATGATTGGTGTGCCTTTGCTTGCCGCCTGGTAAGCAATACCACCACCCATGATGCCCGCGCCTAGAACGGCTGCCTGGTTAACCGGGTGCGCACCTTTTTCATATTTCTTGGAAGTTTTCTTCACGATCTGGTCGTTGATGAATAAACCGATCAACGCGCCCGCTTGTGGCGTAATCGCAGCTTTTGCAAAGCCTTCAGCTTCTACTTTTAATGCTTCGTTACGTGGAAGGCTTGCACCTGCCTGTAATGAATCGAGAAGAAGTTTAGGCGCAGGGTATTGAGCCGGGTTTGCTTTCGCAAGCACTGCACCTTTTGCCGTGTTGAATGCCATCATTTGTTCAAGCATATTCAACTTAACAGGGTCCAGTTTTTCCTGACGTTTTGCTTTCCAGTCCAAACGACCAGCAATCGCCTGTTTCACCAGATCAATTGCAGCGTCAGTAAGTTTGTCCGCAGCCACAACCGCATCAACAGCACCGTCTTTCAGCGCAGCAGCAGGTTTTTTCGGATTAGCCATCGCCATCCATTCAACCGCATTGTCGATACCGATGACACGGCTTAAACGCACCGTACCGCCGAAGCCCGGGAAAATGCCGAGTTTGATTTCAGGCAGGCCGACTTGAGCCGCTTCTGACATCACACGGTAGTCACACACCAGGCACATTTCAAAGCCGCCGCCCAATGCCATACCATTGATTGCAGCAACTTTCGGAATCTCTAAATCTTCAAATGCATTGAAGATGTCGTGAACAGGCAATGCCCAATCCACAATCGCTTTTTCGCCTTGTGCGAAGTTGTCACCGAATTCAGTGATGTCAGCACCAACGATAAATGTTGATTTACCTGAGGTAACGATCAAACCTTTAATGGCGCTATCTGCTTTTACAGCTTCGATAGCAGCCTTAAAATCTTCAAGCGTTGCACGGTTAAATTTGTTGACCGACTCACCTTGTAAGTCAAAGCGGAATTCTGCAATTCCGTCCGAAAGCATTTGGACGGTAATGGCATTGCCAGCGTGGATCATGCCTGATCTCCTTTATTTTGGAGGACTTCTAAGTTGATGTTGTGAAGCGTGTACGCAATTCCAGCGTACATTTATGCTTCGCCAATCTTACGATAACTATATCCAAAAAGAACATAACAAGTTGTATCAAGCCGTGACGCTAGGGTCATCAATTTTTTTTCAACATACCCGGGTAGGGGGCAGCCTGATTTTTAATGTAGCGCTTAAAAATGTGATGAACTTTTTGTTTAGATTAAGATTTTTTAATAATTTCGTGCTTGTTTATATCGGGTACAGCGTCACGATTGCAAGCTTTTTATGCCTCTGTTTTAGTCAAAATAGTCAATCCATCAGAATTTTCAGCTCTACAAATGCAGCCTTAAACTGAATTTTTTAAGTTAAAGATCGTGGTTTGGCAGGTTTGAAGGGAAGCTGGAGTTTATCAAAGCAAGGCGCATGTGTAGTCAAATACTTGGCCTCGTATTTGACTGCAAGCGTGATGATAACAATGATTATTCGGGCTGAATGATCAATTGCCCTTCAGAAAAATTCACAGTGAGCTGAGCCTTTTCCGGATAATTTAAAAAATACAGCGCCAGAAGCGGTTCCAGTTCGGTGCGCATTCTGCGGGCCAAATGGCGTGCGCCAAAACGGATATCATGATCTTTATAAAAGTGGGCTTTGGCGGCATCGGTCAAAACCACAGCACGCTTTTGATGTTGCAGGCGCTGGTTCAGCTTTTGCAGTTCAATGTCCACCAGTTTCGGCAGGGCATCATCCTGTACCGCCTGATAATGCAGGGTGCGGTCAATCCGGTTTAAAAACTCGGGATCAAACTTCCGGTACATGACTTTTTCAATAATGCTCCGGGTCGGCAATTTTTTCAGACATAAGTCCTGCATTTTTTTCGGCAAGAAATTCAGTTTATCCAGATATTGCTGCGCGGCTTGTGCCCCGACATTGCTAGTCATAAAGATCATGCAGTTACGAAAGTCGATGGTTTTGGTGCCTGAAGTGAGGGTGAGTTTTCCGGTATCCAGCACATTCATTAAACCGCGAATCACTTCAGTTGAGGCTTTCTCCAGCTCATCTAACAGCACAATGCCCGGACGGGTATGGCTGCCTGCAATGGCAGTTTCATCAAACAGGCTATGACCTTCTTTGGAGCCGACATAGCCCGGAGGTGCACCGGTAATGGCGGCGGCATAGTGTTCTTGCGCCAGGGTATTCATATCGATGCGGCAGAAGGCATCCGGACGGCCATAGATGGCTTCACTGATCAAACGGACCGTTTCGGTTTTACCGACACCGGTTGGGCCGAGCATCAAGGTTACGGACAAGGGACGCTCGGGGCTGGAAAAATCGGCTTTGACCACATGCAGCATTTTTTCAATTTCATGCAGCGCGGCATCCTGTCCAATAATACGCTGCTTCAGCAGCTGCATGACTTCAAGCGGTTCAAAATGAAAACGCGGCTTGCCAATCAGTTTATCTTTTTCAGATGTGCTATGCGTTGCAGTAACGGGTTTGACAATATGCATGGCGTGACTGGTGGTCGTCATTCAGTTTGATCCAAATTATTCAGATGACTTGAGCATAGCAAAATAAGCGCAATTTACTTATAGCTTTTAGCAATCAGGTGATTGCTGGAACTTTGTTTGATGAAGGGAAAATACCGAATTGGCTTGAAAATGGCGTGAAAACCATCACATCATGTAGCAAAGCTTATCCAATTTAAATCAGGCTGAATGTGAACGAAAACGCACGAGAACATATTGAAAAGATTCTGGCCCATATGACCACTTTACCGGGCGTTTACCGCATGCTGGGCAAAGACGGCGAATTGCTGTATGTGGGCAAGGCCAAAAATCTGAAAAACCGTGTGTCGAGCTATTTTGTCAAAACCATCGAACATCCGAAAACACAGGCTTTGGTGGCGCGGATCTATGACATTGAAACGCTGGTGGTCCGCTCGGAAACCGAAGCCTTATTGCTGGAACAGAACCTGATCAAGCTGCATCGTCCGCCGTACAACATCATGCTGCGCGACGACAAATCCTATGTTTATATTTTTGTTTCCAGCGACAAGCCTTATCCGCGTATTGCCGCTGGTCGTGGCAAAGGCAAACATCAGGTCGGTAAGTTCTTCGGGCCTTATCCGAGCGCCTATAATGCGCGGGATACTCTGGTCGTGCTGCAAAAACTGTTTAATGTGCGGCAGTGTGAAAACAGCTATTTTGCCCAACGCAAGCGTCCGTGTTTGCAGTATCAGATTAAACGCTGTAGCGCGCCCTGTGTCGGTCTGATTTCGCCTGAAGATTATCAGGAAGATGTCAAAAACTCGATTCGCTTTTTACAGGGCGATACCAAAGAACTGAATCAGGAACTGATTCAGAAAATGGAAGAAGCCGCTGAAAAGCTCGAATTTGAAAAAGCCGTATTTTATCGTGATCGCATGGGTTTATTGCGTGATGTGCAAGCCAATCAGGCAATTTATAAACTCAAAGGGGAAGCTGATATTCTGGCGATTGCCTATCATGCTGGAGTGACCTGCGTGCAGATCATGCATGTGCGCAACGGCAAAATGCTGGGTGGTAAAAGCTATTTCCCGGATATGCTGGGCGATGATCTGGGACAAATGCTTTCGGACTTCATGGCGAACTTCTATTTTCAGGTGGCCGATGAAGTGCCAGCCGAGCTGATCGTCAATGTCGAGCTTTCGGACCGCAAAGAGCTGGAACAGGCGTTGCAACAGGAATTCGGCAAAAAGGTGCAGATCAAGCACAATGTTCGGGAAACCCGGGCCGAGTGGCTGGAACTGGCCAATATGAATGTGCAGCATGCCATTAAAGGCCAGCTGGCCAATCATTTTGAACTGAATGAACGCTTTCATCAGCTGGAACAGGTGGTCGGCCGTCCCGTCGACCGGATTGAATGCTTCGATATCTCGCATACCATGGGCGAAGCCACCATTGCCTCTTGTGTGGTGTTTGATTCGGGCGGTGCACGAAAACGCGATTACCGCCAGTTTGCGATTGATGATATTACCGGCGGTGATGATTATGCGGCTATGCGTCAGGCACTGACCCGCCGTTATAAAAAAGCCATGCTGCCGGATTTACTGTTGATTGACGGCGGTAAAGGCCAGTTGCATATGGCAATGGAAGTGATGCAGGAGCTGGGGCTGGACGCTTTTATGGTCGGGGTATCCAAAGGCGAAGGGCGTAAACCCGGTCTGGAAACCCTGCATTTTACTGATGGCACGAAGATCCAGCTGCCGGAAGACCATAAAGCCCTGCATCTGATTCAACAGGTGCGTGATGAAGCGCACCGTTTTGCCATTACCAAGCATCGGGCCAAACGTGACAAGAAACGTGGCTCGTCGGTACTGGAAGTGATTCCAGGACTGGGACCGAAACGTCGCCGTGATCTGTTGACCCATTTTGGCGGCATTCAGGGTGTACTGAAAGCCTCGGAAAATGACTTGAAGCTGGTGCCCGGTTTGGGCGATGTGATGGCTCGTACCATTTATAAGGTATTGCATGAATAAATTCGGACAGATTGGCCAAAGTGCTCACTGACGCAGCAGTCATTGATCATTCACAACAGTTGAAAATAAGTGAAAGATAGAGCCAATCAAAAAATCCAAAGGACGAAGGATGTCACTGCGCCAATTATTCACTGCGATCGAACAGGACGAATGGGTCGATATTCCGCAAGGCTGGTTACAGGGGCGCACCATTTATGGTGGACTGGTGGCCGGGATGATGATGCAAAAAGCCTTGCTCGCGGTTGCCGATGCGGAAAAACAGCTGTTAAGTACCAGTGTGACTTTTGTCGGGCCAGTACAAATGGCACCAGTCCGGTTGAGTGCTGAAATCTTGCGTCAAGGTAAATCCGTGACCACGGTTGAAGTTCGACTCTGGCAGGACGATGCCGTGCAAAGTATTTTGATTGCCAGTTTTGGGACGCATCGCCAGTCTGCGATTTCAGTGCAGCAGGAACGACTTGCACCTGAGTTCCCAATGCCTGAACAATTAACCATTGCACAGCATCATCCTTTAGCACCGGAATGTTTTGGGCAGATGGACCTGGTCTGGGTGGATGGGCAATATCCATGTAGCGGCAGTGTCAAACCTGATTTTAGTGGCTGGATGCGTTTTAATCCGGACCGGCATGACAATCGGGACATGAGCATTGCCGACTTGATGGTGGCTTTCGATATGTGGCCGCCTGGTGTCTTGCCGATGTTTAAGGCATTTGCACCGGCCAGTTCGCTGACCTGGCATGTGACCTATGTGCATCCTTTAAAAAATCAGCTGCATGATTGGTTTAAATATAAAGTATTTACCGATTATGCCGCAGAGGGTTATTCGACCGAGTATGCCCATCTTTGGGATGCAGAAAATAGACTGATTGCGATTTCCAGACAGACAGTTACCGTGTTTGCCTAGTGACACTTTATGGCAATTCGTATAAAGTGACTCTTATTAACGATGAATCCATCCTCAAAATATGTGTGGTTTTTCATTGTACATAAAGGGGAAAAATTGGCGGTGTCTATGACTACAGGTCGCATCCTGAATATTCCGAATATCTTGACTTTGGCGCGTATTGCTTTAATACCGGTTTTCTTGCTGGTGGCATACTGGCCACCTGCGGTTGGTGTTGCAGGTCATGATGCAAATGTGACTCGTCACATTATTTTAACGGCCATTTTTGTCATTGCTGCTGTAACTGACTGGTTTGATGGATATTTGGCGCGCTCACTCAATCAAACCTCCGCATTTGGCCGTTTTTTGGACCCTGTAGCGGATAAGCTCATGGTTGCGGCTGCATTGATTGTTCTGGTGCAATGGCAACCGACCATTTCTATGGCGTTTGCAGCCATTGTCATTATTTCCCGTGAAATTACGGTTTCTGCCTTACGCGAGTGGATGGCAGAGCTGGGGGCTCGTACCAGTGTGGCGGTATCGACAGTGGGCAAATATAAAACCGCTTTTCAGATGATTGCGATTTCAGTGTTTTTACTGAACTGGCAACCGCTTGAAATGTTGGCTTATGCATTGCTTTACACTGCGGTCATTCTGACTTTATGGTCGATGTTTATTTATTTAAAAGCAGCATGGCCCTATTTAAAGCAGCCTTAAGTTCAGCTTTAAAAAAATTCAAAAAACGTCCTGAAAGCAGGGCGTTTTTTATTTCTCTACACGTTTCGGGAAAGAGACGCATTAAAAAAATAACGGATAAAAAAAATCCTAGATTTTGGGGGAAACCTAGGATTGAAATCGGGGATATTTATTATTGTTATAAGATGGATAACCATCTACTTGAGACCAAGTATAGGGGAGGACAACAGTCAAATCATGTGTGTTATTGTATTGTAATGTATAGTTTTATTGAGAAATGTATTTTTGAATTACAGTTATTTCTAAATGTTTAAAAAGATTTATGGGATAAGTAGAATTTTTAAAATTAAAAATAAAATAGAAAATTAAAGTCGTATTCGGGTTTTTTAGGAAAGCTTAGATGAGCATTTGAAGTGCAACACCCTATTCTGGCCATCTAAAGCATGGCTTCTCGTCTTGCGGCGTGGCGGAGCAGCGTTCTTAAACTAAAAAAGGAGTCTACTGAGAGACTCCTTCATGACATTTAAAACTACGCGCTTCGCTTGTCTTGCGTAATTTTTAGAGCAGCTTAAAAAAGAAATCCTCAATAAAGGGGATTCTTTTTAGATTAAAGCCTGCGCGAGCAAAGCTCTTGCCTTGCGGCGTGGCGGAGCAGCGCTCCGCTTTATCACGCCTCAGGCTTTAGGCCTTCAGCTTTTTCCAGTGACTCATCATTATTGAAGAATTTTTCACGTTGTTCTTCAAGAAATTTCTTTGCATCTGGTTCAAACACGTTTAGGCGTTTCTCGTTAATGAGCGTCGTTTGATGCTTGAGCCACTCTTGCCAGGCCTGTTTAGATACAGTGTCAAACAGCTCCTGACCTTTTGCACCCGGGAAGGGAGCAAAGTCTAAACCTTCCATTTCTGTTTGATACTTACGGCAAAAAACTTGTCGAGACATATCCGTTTTCCTTAAGCGTAAAGTTTTTCTAAACGAGCGTAGGCACGGGCAATGGCTGCTTCAATCTGTGCAGGAGCAGTCCCACCAATGTGGTTACGCGCATTTACAGAGGCTTCAAGCGTCAATGCTTTTTCAAATACGTCCGCTTGAATCAGGTCAGAGAACTGTTGCAGTTGCTCAAGGGTCAATTCAGACAAATCCTTGCCTTCCTGAACGCCAAGTGCAACCGCTTTACCGACAATTTCATGCGCATCACGGAAAGCCACGCCATTTTTCACCAGGTAATCGGCAAGGTCAGTTGCAGTTGAGAAACCGCGTAATGCAGCTTCACGCATGATTTCGATGTTTGGAACCAGTGCAGGAATCATGTCGGCAAAGGCCATGAGTGAACCGCGAACGGTATCAATCGCATCAAATAATGGCTCTTTGTCTTCCTGGTTGTCTTTGTTATATGCCAATGGTTGACCTTTCATCAGGGTCAACAGGCTCATCAGGTCACCGTATACGCGGCCAGTCTTACCACGGATCAACTCAGGCACATCCGGGTTTTTCTTTTGCGGCATGATTGAAGAACCGGTACAGAAACGGTCTGGAATGTTGACAAATTTGAACTGCGCAGAGGTCCACAGGATCATTTCTTCAGACATACGCGACAGGTGCATCATAATTAAAGAGGCAGCAGCGTTAAATTCAATGCCAAAGTCACGGTCAGACACAGCATCCAGCGAGTTCTCACACACGGCTTCAAAACCTAAAAGCTGTGCGGTGTATTCACGCTCGATCGGATAGGTGGTACCTGCGAGTGCAGCAGAACCTAACGGCAGGCGGTTCACACGTTTACGGCAGTCGATCAAACGCTCAGAGTCACGTACCAGCATTTCAAACCAGGCCATCAAGTGGTGACCAAAAGTTACCGGCTGGGCAGTTTGCAGATGGGTGAAGCCCGGCATAATGGTATTGGTATTTTTCGCCGCCAGACCCAAAATACCTTTTTGTAATTTTTGCAATAACGCTAAAATGGCATCAATTTCATCACGTACATATAAACGGATGTCTGTCGCCACCTGGTCGTTACGGCTACGGCCGGTATGTAATTTTTTACCGGTAATGCCAATACGACTGGTC
This sequence comes from Acinetobacter sp. T_3_1, assembly GCF_025377055.1. Lineage (NCBI taxonomy): Bacteria > Pseudomonadati > Pseudomonadota > Gammaproteobacteria > Moraxellales > Moraxellaceae > Acinetobacter > Acinetobacter sp. T_3_1. Next base: position 59,097 of record NZ_JACHVD010000015.1, read on the forward strand.
AAGCGCGACTCGATATTCATGTGCACATCTTCTAGGTCAATGCGCCATTCGAAATCACCTGCTTCAATTTCAGCTTTAATGGTGTTTAAACCGTTAATGATGTCATCACGTTCTTGTTCAGTTAAAACACCGACTTTGGCAAGCATGGTTGCATGCGCAATAGAACCTGCAATATCTTGTTTATAAAAGCGTTGGTCAAATTGAACAGATGCTGTAAATTCAGCAACAAATGCGTCAGTAGCTTCAGAGAAACGACCGCCCCACATACCCGAAGTTTGGGCTTGTGACGGATTTGAGGAATTAGAAGATGTGGTCATATCGGCTCAATAAAATAAAAAGCAGTAATTTGAACAAGAGTATAGCAAATTCAGAATCACTTGCCGAAAAACAAGTCGATCCAACTTCGACGTATACAGATGATCGGAAAAACAATGACGCCTATTTTTTTACGAAAATAGGGCATTGGCAACATCTAATTGAATTATTTATTGCCAGCAATATTTTGGCCGTCATCCTGGCACTGGCAGAGGCACAATCCTGGACGGCATTAAGCCTGAGCCGCGTATTGCAATATATGTTGTTCATCGACTGGGTTTTACTGGCTTTTGTGGCGTTGACCGAGCGTTTGCAGAGCAAAATCCAGCACTTCAGTTTTGGCCAGACCCTGGTGGTGGGCTTTATTTTGCTGCAGATGATCGTGCTCGTGACCACGGTGGTGCTGAATGGGGTTATTTTCTTTGGGCAAAATTTTCAATTCGCTCATATCACTGCGGCGGTTTTACTGGATGGCGTGGTGTTGCATCTGAGTTATGGGGTACTGATTGGTGCATTTTGTTTTCGCTATCTGTATATGCGAGAACAATGGGCACGTCAGCAAAACAGTGAATTGAATGCACGTATTCAGGCCATGCAAGCCCGGATTCATCCACATTTTTTATTTAATAGCCTAAATACCGTGATTAGTTTGATTACCATTGATCCAGATAAAGCTGAACAAATGTTACTGAATTTATCCCAACTATTTCGTGCAAGTTTTAAGGAACTTAAGCTGGTCCGCTTAAAAGATGAGATTGAGCTGTGTCAGCGTTATCTGGCCATTGAGCAGATTCGCTTGGGGAATCGCTTACAGGTAGAGTGGAAATATGAGGATGAAGTTCTATTTTCTCAGATACAAATTCCGTTATTAACTTTACAACCTTTAGTGGAAAATAGTATTTTTCATGGAGTTGAAAAAATTCTAACAAAGAGTACGATAAGCATATTGATTGAAATATTGCAAAATCAAGTCAATATAGTCATTACTAACCCTTATGCACAGGATAAAATAAATTTACGACAGGGACATGGTATTGCAGTTGAAAATGTGAAGCAGCGACTAAAGGCTTATTATGGTCGTTCTGCAACTTTTCAGACATACGCGGGGAAGGGAATATTTACCACAGTTGTGCAATATCGATATAAATAAAAAAGATCATGGTTAACCTATAAAAAAAATGATGTTGACTGTGAAGGAGGAGAAATGGACATCCTGATTTGCGATGATGAACCTCTCGCTGTGGAGCGTTTGTCACGTTTAGTTACGCAACTGGGACATCAGGTGGTTGCCACTGCAAGTTATGGGCAGCAAGCAATTGAAATGACCCAATTCTATGAGCCGGATGTGGTGCTTCTGGACATTCAGATGCCTGAAATGGATGGCTTGAGCTGCGCCGAATATTTGCGCCAGCTTGATCCTATGCCCGCCATTGTTTTCTGTACTGCTTATGATGAACATGCTTTGGAGGCGTTTAAGTCGTATGCAGAAGGCTATTTGCTAAAACCGGTGATGCAGCAGGAATTGCAACAGGTATTAGATCATTTAACAAAACTGACTCAAGCACAAATGAGCAACTTAAAACAAAAAGAAGATATGGACGAACTCAATATAAAACGCCACCAGATTGTGGCAAAAACCTATCGTGGCGTAGAGCTGGTTCCTGTAGAAAATATTTATTATTTTTTGGCAGATCAAAAATATGTCACGGTACGGCATAAAAATGGCAGTGTACTGATCGATGAAACTTTAAAAGATCTGGAAAACGAATTTGGTGACCAGTTCATTCGAATTCATCGGAATGCCTTGGTTTCCGTACATTTTCTGGATGGTCTGGAAGTGATCAGTTCGGGACAGTATCAGGTGCGCTGCCGTGAACTGGAAGAGCGCCTGGCGGTCAGCCGACGTCATCTGCCCAATTTAAGAGAACGCATCCAAAAGATGTAAATCTGTTTTCATGAATTTAGGTGACATCTGCAGTGCAAATTTACTTGCATTTTCCAGTCAGCGCGTTAAGTTTACACTAATGTACTTATAGACTGTTTCCTGGATTTATGAAAATTTTGAAGATTGCAACTCGACAAAGCCCGCTTGCTTTATGGCAGGCGGAACATATTCGTGCCCGTTTGGAGGCATTGCATGCAGATCTTAAAGTTGAGTTAGTGACCTTCGTCACCCAGGGCGACAAAATTCTTGATACGCCTTTAGCCAAGATTGGTGGAAAAGGGCTCTTTGTTAAAGAACTAGAAGCAGCTCTGCTGGATGGTCGTGCAGACCTGGCGGTGCATTCAATGAAAGATGTGCCGATGAAGCTACCTGCCGGTTTGTCCCTCGCCGTGATTTGTGAGCGCGAAGATCCGCTGGATGCCTTTGTGTCGAATACTTATGCAAGTTTTGATGACTTGCCACAAGGCGCCAAGGTGGGTACATCCAGTTTGCGCCGTAAAAGCCAGATTTTAAAAGCCCGTCCTGATTTGGAGATTATTGATCTGCGTGGCAACGTGGGTACGCGTTTATCCAAACTGGATGCAGGCCTGTATGATGCCATCATTCTGGCCAGTGCCGGTTTAAAGCGTTTAGGTCTGGCAGAACGGATTCGCCATACCTTGCCAGCGGAAGTGAGTTTGCCTGCAGTTGGGCAAGGTGCACTGGGTTTGGAATGCCGTGCAGAAGATCAGGCAGTGCTGGAGCTGATTTTGCCGCTGCTACATAGCGAAACCGATGTGTGCGTACGGACAGAACGTGCCTTCAATGCCTATCTGGAAGGTGGCTGTCAGGTGCCAATTGCAGGTTATGCCATCCTTGAACAGGGTCAAATCCATATCCAGGGGCGTGTGGGAAGTGTCGATGGCAAGACCTTACTCAAGGCCGAACAAGTCGGTGAGACCGCCCAAGCTGAGCAAATTGGAGTGGCTTTGGCTCAAGAACTGTTAGCCCAGGGCGCGGGTGATTTGCTGAAAGCCCTCTATTAATATGCTGTTTATCAATACACGTCCGCAAGACCGTGCAGAAGAGTTGAGCCATGCATTACGTCTGGCTCACATTGATGTGGTGGATTTACCCTTGCTGGAGTTGCTGCCACAGGCCTGGTCAGAAGATTTATCTGCACTTTACCGGCAATTGCCGGATGCGCAGGTAATTGTGGTGGTTAGTCCCACGGCCGTGCAAATTGGCATGGCGTATTTAAAACAGTCGGGTATTACCCTGAATCAACTTCAGCATATTCAGTGGATTGCGGTCGGGGATCGCACTGCTCAGGCTTTGGCGCAATATGGTATTACTGCGGAAGTCCCCAAAGTTGAAACATCGGAAGGAATGTTACAGCTTCCAGTTTTACAAACGCTTGATTCAGGCCAGTGTCTGGCTTTCTGGCGTGGTGAAGGGGGACGGATGTTTATGATGGACCAGTTAAAACAGCAAGGCATGCGAATTCTAAATTTTGTTTTATATGAGCGCCGTTGTCCTGTATTTACTCAGCAAGATTTAGCTAACATATTCTCTTTATTAGAAAAACAAAAACAATATGCTATGGTGGTGAGTAGTGAAGCGGGTTGGCTAAACTGGATTCAGCTCATGCAACATCAGAAGCACCTTATTGCAAAAGGGCATTATCTGGTTTTGGGGGAGCGCTTGTATCAAGTTGTTTCGAATTATAAAAAAAATCAGGCAACATGTTTTAATATCACGCGACTCACTGATTTAAAAACAGATTCAATTCTGCAGAAGCTTGTTGTTGTGCAAGGGAACACATGAAGAAAACACTCATTTTATTATTTATTTTAAGTCTGCTCTGGATTGTTAAATTGAGTTATGACTTATTTAATCTTGCTGCACAACAAACAGAATTAAATACCAGTCTGCACCGGATTGAACAGAATAATGCAAATTTAAATGATCAATTTGTCGCTTTACAGCGCAAAGTCATGCTGACAGGAGAATCGGCACCGGCCAATTCACAGGCTGCAGAGGATTTAAAAAGCATTCAGGCGGCAAGCATTGATCCTGTGGTCGTGATTAAACAGCAACTTGAATTGATTGAATTTATGTTGCAGCAACAACAGTTTACTGCTGCCCTGGATAAATTAACCCGTTTAGATCAAAATCTTGAGCAATATGCCCTGGCGGCACCATTGAAGCAAAGTTTGCATCAGGTCATTGCCAAAGATCATCAGGTTATTCAGCATTTTGTCGGTGAGCGAATGGCTCAGCAAGTCAAGGTGGACAGGCTGCTCCAGCAACTCGATGCTGCCCTGGCCCAGGAATTACAAGCCCCTCAATTAAGCGTGAGTCAGGCACCGGATAAACCGTTCTGGCAACGTTGGCTGCTGATTGAACCTGCAAAACAACCTGCTACTGCGCTCATGCAGCGACCGTTAATTTTAAAAGAGGCACAGCTCCGACTGCTCATTGCTCAACAAACCTTAAAACAGGGGCAATATTTAGAGTATCAAAAATCGCTGACTGAAATTATTCAACTATTAAATCAAATCCCGGATGAGAAATCGCGACAGCTGATTCAGAATATCCAGAAGATCAAAGGATTTACGGTTGTGCCTACGCCTAGTTTAAATACGCGTGCATTATTGGGATGATGAATTCATGAAGCAGATTTTACTGGCCTATGCTTTTATCAGCCTACTTATTATCGCAGGTTTAAGTATTTTAAGTTACGGTTATGGCGCAGGTTATGTGTATTTATATTGGCGTGAATGGCAAATTCAAACCAATATCTGGATCATGTTTTTTATTCTGGCGAGTTTAAGCCTGTTAATCCAGTTAGTATGGCTGCTGATTAAACGTTATTTAACCCGGGAACAACGCAAGCTGGAAACTGTTTTTAATTTTAAGAACTTGCACCCTTATGAACAGTTGGCCGTAATCTGGTTATTGGAAGCTGCACAAGATCAGCATCAATTTATTCAAAACGTATTTTCTCAATCGGGTTTATTAAAAGGGATTATTGGTTCACGTCTGTATTGGATGCAGCAGCAATATCCGCAAGCACTGGCTATTTTAAACCAGAGTAATGCCATGGCATTTGAATTGGCGGAAATACAGCGCATAGAAATTTACCTGTCGCAAAACGATGCCGAGCAGGCATTAACCCATCTTGAATTCTTAAATCAACATGAGCTTTCACCCTGGTTAAATGAGGTAAAAAGTGCCTATGATTTAAGATTAACCAGTTTATGGGAAAAGTTTGCCATTCAGTTTCCCTGGATGTATTTACGCTCGACTAAATATGGACATCTGGGCACAGAAAAAAAACGGGAATGGTTGCAGCAGTTATTGGTAAATTTTGATCAGGCCAGTATCGAAAGCTTGCAAAATTTGCAACAGCGCTATTTAGACTTGCAAGACCAGATTTATAGCCGTGATTATGAAATTAAAGTGTTATGGTTAAAGCTATTATCACGTATGCCGGAAATGAGCCAGCAGCATGAAGCCTTGGTATTGCATTTACTGGATCAACAGTTTAATCAAGACGTTTTTTATTTATGGTTCCAGCAGCAATTATTAAAGCAGAGCCCGGATTATTTAATGGTTGAGCAACGGATTGACTATTGGGAAAGTAAATATCCATCTTTACCGGTATTTGCCTTTGCCAAATGGCATGTCTATACCGCTACGGCAAGAACAGCTGAAGCTGATCAATTACTTGAGTTATACCCAGATAACGTGATGATGAATTATTTAAGAATTAAATCTACTTTAAACGGTCAGGATGACTTGATTAAACAGTTAAATTTAATTTTTGAAAATAATGCAAATTTTGTTGAAATAAAAATATAAAGGTAAGAAATATGCTCACCCTGTCCGATTATCCGGTGATTTATGATCAGTCTGTTGCCTGGGGGGATATGGATGCCTTTGGGCATGTAAATAACGTGATGTATTACCGTTATATCGAAAGTGCCCGCATTTTTTATATGGATGCCTTAAGTATTTTTGAACAGGATGTTTATACGGTGGTGGCAACCAACCAGTGCAAATATATCAGTCCGCTATTTTATCCAGACCGGCTTAAAATTGGGGTGCGTGTTGAAGAAATTCGTAATAGTGCATTCCGGATGAGCTATTTATTATGGAGCGAGTCGCAGCAAAAAACTGTTGCCGTAGCAGAGGCGGTGATTGTCTGTGTAAATAAGCAGAGTATGCTTAAAGCGGAAATACCTGAAATCATTCGTCATAAAATCACAGAAATTGAATTAAATGTGAATCATTTGATTTGAAAACATTTAAAGCGAATGACCTGTAAACTGTAAAACATGTGAAATCTGTTTTAAAGATTGTTGTTATTTAAAAAATTGTATTGAATGTTTTAAATAATAAAAATATTATGAGTTGGTTTTAAATAAAAAAATATAAAATTTATTGTGGAGTTAATATGATGCCGGATATTAGTAATTTATCTGTTGAAGAGTTAAAGCGTTTACAAGTTGAAGCGGAAGCATTAATTGCTTCTAAAAAAGATCAGGCGGTTGAAGATGCTTATCAGCAAATTTTAGATATTGCCGATAATGTAGGTTTAAGCATTGAACAGATTTTAGAGTTTGGTGGAAGCAAACGTAAGAAAAGTACACGCAAATCTGTAGAGCCGCGTTATCGCAGCAAAAAGAATTCAGCGGATACTTGGACAGGACGTGGCAAACAACCTCGCTGGCTGGTTGCAGAACTTGAAAGTGGTGCAAAGCTGGAAGATTTTCTCATCTGATGGAAATATTCATCAGATAGTCATCCAACTGGATTAAATTAAAAAAACCAGGCTTTTAAGCGTGGTTTTTTTATGTCTATTTTTATCACTTGGAATTGGCGTTGAGGCAAAAGTGTGCATAATGGGGATAGAAATATAATATTAGCGTTAAGGGAAGAATAATTGATTATGTGGGTCGTGATGGGATGATAAACAAACCCAAATATATCACGTGGTGGATTTTCTCCATCAGTGTCTTTTTCATGTTCGTATTACTCCAAATTCCAGCGGCTTGGCTCATTTCAAAATTTTATAAAAACAACCAGGTCTTGCAAAATGTAAGCGGTAATATTTGGCAAGGGCAGGCTGATTGGCAGAAGGGGAATTTAACTGGATCGTTGAGTTGGAAAACACGTCCTCTGGATATTTTTTTGCTGCGTTTAGGGGCAAACATAGAGGTACATAGTGGGAATACCCAACTGGATGCTGTTGTTGGCTATGGTTTTGGCAAAAAAATCATGGTTCATGACTTGAATGGTCAGGTTGCACCGGAAACGCTGAAACATCTGGTGGAATGGCAGTGGCCGGCCAATGCCATTCAATTGCAGGATATTCATTTTAATTTTAAAAAAGAACAGGGTTTTGCTCGGGCTGACGGGCAGTTGCAATGGGTGGGGGGTGAGCTGGTTTATAATTATGCACAGCGTCAGGATCAAATGAATATTCCTTCCTTGAAAGGAAAATTGTCGGATGAAAATAATAAGCTGCTCTTTGATATCCGGGATCAGCGTGATCAAAAGCTGATGGCATTGGAGCTGGATCAAAACTTGATGCTCGATGTGCAATTAACTCAGCGTCTGCTGCTGAATATTGCTTCTTATAATGGAAAAGCTGGTTTGGATACCTATGTGGTGAGTTCGCGCCAACCTTTGTTTAAAGGTGGCCTTTAATGAATCAGTGGCTAGAAAAAATTCAACAATTCAACTGGAAACAGGCGGACCGGATTGCACCCTTATTCTTGGTTCTGCTGATTTTATATTTATGCTGGAAGTTGGCAAACATTTTCTGGCTGCTGGTGGCGCCGCCTCAGGTCATGCAGCTGGACCGTGTTGAATTGGGTTCACAGCAGCCGCAGGTGCCCAATATTTCTTCATTTGCCCTGTTTCAGGAAGCGGGCAGAACAGCTGCGGCAGAAGACACTGCCAATTTGATTTTGCAAGGCGTGGTGGTCGGTTATCCAAATCAGTTTTCCTCGGCAGTGATTAAAGTCAATGATCAGTCAGATCGCTATCGGGTCGGCGAAAATATTGCCCCGACCTCTTATCAGCTGGCTGAAGTGTATTGGGACCGGGTAGTGTTGCGTCAAAGTAATGGGGCTACGCGAGAACTGCAATTTAAAGGCATGGAAAATGGTCTGGATCAAAGCATTGTTCCGCCGGTAGCAACAACCAGCTTGCCGATGAATAATCAGACCCCACCGCCTATGCCCAGCCAGGAACAAAATGCTTTAGGGCAGGCAGTACAGAAAATACAGGAAGACCGCGATCAGTATTTAAAAGATATGGGGGTCAATGCAGCGAGTGGGGGCTATGAAGTTACGGCAAGAACACCGGCAGCATTGCGCAGTAAGCTGGGGCTACAGCCCGGTGACCGGATCATGTCTTTAAATGGACAGGCTGTCGGGCAGGGGCAAAATGATGCCCAGTTGCTGGAACAGGCTCGACGTGAAGGTCAGGTCAAAATAGAAATAAAGCGTGGTGATCAAGTGATGACCATTCAACAAAATTTTTAAGTGATGCATCGTCACCTTACAGGATTAGGAAGCACGGAACTTTATGGCTTTATTTAATCATCATCGTCCAGTTTGGGCTTTATTCGCGGCTGCACCCCTGATTGCTATGGTGAGTACCTCTACTCAAGCGCAAACATGGAAAATCAACTTACGAGATGCTGATTTAACTGCATTTATTAATGAAGTGGCCGATATTACGGGGAAAAATTTTGCTGTTGATCCGCGTGTGCGCGGCAATGTCACGGTCATTTCCAATAAGCCTTTAAATAAAGCTGAAGTCTACGATTTATTTCTGGGGGTGTTGAACGTGAATGGCGTGGTTGCCATTCCTTCAGGTAATACCATCAAGCTGGTCCCGGATAGCAATGTTAAAAGCTCCGGTGTGCCTTTTGACAGCAAACACCGTGCGACCGGTGATCAGATTGTCACACGGGTGATCTGGCTGGAGAATACCAACCCGAATGACCTGATTCCTGCCATCCGTCCATTGATGCCGCAATTTGCCCATTTATCGGCAGTGGCTGGAACCAATGCGCTGATTGTGTCAGACCGTGCCAGTAATATCTATCAGCTGGAAACCATTATCCGTAATCTGGATGGTACCGGGCAAAATGATATCGAAGCGGTGACCCTGCAATCCAGTCAGGCTGAAGAAATGCTGGGTTTGCTGGAATCCATGAGTTCTACCGGCGCAGCCCGGGACTTAAAGGGTTCCCGTATCCGTATTATTGCAGATACCCGCACCAACCGGATTGTACTGAAAGGTGATACTGCAACGCGCAAACGCATTCGCCAGATGATTGAAATGCTGGATGTGCCGGCTGCTGATCGTTTGGGCGGTTTAAAAGTGTTTCGCTTGAAATATGCCAGTGCCAAAAATCTGGCGGAAATCTTACAGGGCTTAGTGTCTGGCCAGTCGGTATCTGGTTCATCCAATTCCAGTCGTTCATCCTCAAACAATAGTGTGATGAACAACCTGGCTAATAATTCAAGCAGTTCTTCGTCCAGTGGCAGTTCTTCCAGTATTTCGACTCCGGCAATTAATTTGGGCGGTGGATCAAACAGTAACAGTCAAAATAGCATTACCAGTTTTAATGGTAATGGCGTCAGTATCATTGCCGACGACAGCCAAAATTCATTGGTGGTGAAAGCCGATCCGCAACTGATGCGTGAAATTGAATCGGCTATTCAACAGCTGGATATCCGCCGTCAGCAAGTCCTAATTGAGGCTGCCATCATTGAAGTGGAAGGCAATGATGCCGATCAGCTCGGTGTGCAGTGGGCTTTGGGTGATCTGAATAGCGGCATTGGCTTAATCAACTTTAGCAATGTAGGGGCGAGTATTGCCGATCTTGCTGCCGGCTATGTAGCCGGAGGGGCGGCAGGGGCTGCGGCCAATTTGGGTACGGGTACCTCGCTATTACTTGGTGATTACAGGGAAAGCGATAACGGTTCACGCAAACTGTATGGCGCATTGATTCAGGCTTTAAAAAGCAAGACCAAGTCCAATTTGCTGTCCACACCTTCCATTGTCACCATGGACAATGAAGAAGCCTATATTGTGGTGGGACAGAACGTCCCGTTTGTGACCGGTTCCGCAACCACGACTTCCGCAGGTTTGAATCCGTATACCACGGTGGAACGTAAGGATGTTGGTGTCACTTTAAAGGTGGTGCCGCATATTGGCGAGGGCGGTTCGGTTCGTCTTGAAGTCGAGCAGGAAGTTTCTGCGGTGCAGGACAAAGGTCAGGCGCAGGATTTGGTGACCAGCAAGCGTGCCATTAAAACCTCGATTCTGGCTGAGCATGGGCAGACCATTGTGTTGGGTGGCTTAATTTCCGATAACTCGATTCATAGCCGTCAGTCGGTACCGGGTTTGGGGGCAATCCCAGGTCTGGGGCGTTTATTCCGTGCCGATGCCAAATCCAATGAGAAGCGCAATTTACTGGTCTTTATCCACCCAACCATTGTTGGAGATAAGAATGATGTGCGCCGTTTGTCGCAGCAGCGTTATAGCCAGTTGTACAGCTTGCAGTTGGCCATGGATCGGGATGGCAGTTTTGCCAAATTGCCGGAAAATGTAGAAGACATTTATCAGCAGCGAATTCCGGTCACGCCATCGGCACCGAAAGCTCCTCTTTATCAAACCCTGCCATCCGCAACCCAGAATCAGCCGAATGCAGCTACGTTTAGCACACCGGTTGCAATTGAACCGGTCGTGCAGAAACAAAAGGTTAGTATGCCGGTGACCGAGGTTAAAAAAACCAAAAATACCGTGACCACGACTACAATTCGTTCCGGTTCTTAACAGCGTGGCTAAAGAATTGAATATTTGCCGTGATATGATGATGAAAAATCACAAAGAGAAGTGCATTTCATGACTTGGAAAATACAAGCAATTACCGGTGAATTAACGGGACAGGAAATCAGCATCGACCGTGATATGTTGGTCGGTCGCCATCAGAGCGCAGATATCGTGTTGCAGGCAGGGGAAATTTCACGCAAGCATGCGGCTTTCTTGCTCAAAGACCAGGCCTTATGGTTGCAAGATTTGAATTCATCGAATGGCACCTTCGTCAATGACTTGCGTATTGAGCATGAAACCTTGCTAAAAGAAGGGGATATCGTTCAATTTGCAAGCCTGAAATTTTCCGTGCTTGCACCTGCTAAAGACATTGAGCCTGCTTTAACTGAAACAGAAAGTGTGCCGACCAGCGCACAACCTGCAGAAGCAGTGGCAGTTTCTGAGACTGCGGCAACAGAACCGGTTGAGCCAGCAGCAAAGACCGCAGCGCAGCAAATGAATGATCAGGGCATGCCGGAACTGACCGAGCGTGATGCCAATGTCCAGCTGAGCCGTGATGGTATGCCACAAGGGGTTGCCATCCCGAAACCTGCACCCATTCCTGAAGGTGTGGACCTGAGTGCCATTCCCGAGAAGCAAAAGCCAATTGCGGTTGAAACACCAGTATCCCGTGTAGAGCAGGTCAAAGAAGAGCAGAAAAATGCATCCGTGGGCCTAATCTCCATTGTTGTATTGATTATCCTGGCAATCATTGCCTGGTTATTCTTTAAATAAGCCTGCATGCGACATACAATGAAGGCATGCAATCGCATGCCTTCATTGTATGGGTATGGGCTAAAATAAATCGTGAGAGGGAAATGATGTCTGTAGCAAAACTTGCAAGCCGTGAACTGATTTTATTTGACCTGGATGGCACTTTAGTTGACTCAGCATCAGATCTATACCGGGCCATGAACATGAGCCTGAATGCCTTGCAATTACCGAGCGTGACTGAGGAGCAGGTGCGCACCTGGATTGGCAAGGGAACCTCTGTTTTTTGCCATAGCACTTTGCAATATCTCACCGGAAAGGTGGACCCTGCGCAGCATCAGCAATTGTTGACGACTTTTTTAAATATTTATAATGCAGACCCCTGTGTGGATACCCAGCCTTTTAAAGGGGTGGTTGCATTTCTGGATTGGGGCTTAAGCAACAATAAGCAAATGATTTGTGTCACCAACAAACCCGAACAGCCGGCACGTGCGATTGTTGAGGCGCTGGGCTTGAGCCATTATTTTGTGGATGTGATTGGTGGAGACCGTTTTGAAGAGCGTAAACCCCATCCTCGGCAGCTGCTGTTTTGTGTTGATGAGTATGATGTCACTGCGGCAGAAACCTTAATGATTGGTGATTCCAGTAATGATGTGGAAGCGGCAAGACGTGCAGGAGTTGATTGTATTGTGGTGAGCTATGGCTATAATCATGGTGAAGATATTCATGATTGCCAGCCACAACAAGTGGTTGATGATTTAACAGAATTACTCGCGCAATAAGTGAAAATTAAGGATAGCGGAATGAGAAATTTTATGGTTTTTCGATGGCGAAACTAAGTCAGACTACAGGAAAACAAACGTAAAGCAGCCATATCGAAAACATATAGAGAATACTCATGACAACTCAAGCTCAATTCCAACAGTTACAATCTGAGGGTTATAACCTGATCCCGGTTTATCGTCAGCGTTTGGCCGATACTGAAACCCCATTATCTGTCTTTGCGCGTCTGAAAGACCACAGTCAGGCCTATCTGTTTGAATCGGTTGAGGGTGGAGAAAACTGGGCGCGTTATTCCATTATCGGTCTCGGTGAGTCCACTGTTTTTTCATGCAATCGCGGTGTATTAACCGTTCAGCAGGTGGATGGTTCTGTTGATACTCAGCCATGTAGCGATCCATTCCAATATATCCGTGATTTTCAGGCGCAGTTCCATGTGCCGACCCAAAAAGATTTGCCTGATTTGCCGAGCTTCACCGGGGGGCTGGTGGGCTATTTTGGCTATGACTCGGTACGCTATATTGAACCACGGCTAAAAAATGTGCCTGAAGCCGATCCGGTGGGCTTGCCAGATATTTGGATGATGCTGTCTAAAACCGTGATTGTGTTTGACAATTTAAAAGATACCTTGTTCCTGATTGTGCATGCGGATGTCAATGAGCCTGAAGCCTATGCTAAAGCTCAAGCGCAGCTAGATAAATTGGAAGAAATACTGGCAACACCCATTAGCTTGCAAGCCAAAAAACATACGGCACCACATTTTGAGTCTTTGACCGGGCACGACAAGTTTATCGAGTCGATTGCCAAGGTGAAGGAATATATTAAAGCGGGCGATGTGATGCAGGTGGTGCCGGGGCATCGTATGGTCTCGGACTTCGATGGTGAGCCTTTACAGGTGTATCGTGCACTGCGTCATCTGAATCCATCGCCGTATCTGTTCTTGGTACAAGGCCAGACTTTAGATAATCAAAAGCCATTTCATATTGTCGGATCTTCACCGGAAATTTTATCACGCCTGGAAAATGGCATCGCGACCGTTCGTCCTTTAGCAGGTACACGTCCACGCGGCAAAACCAAAGAAGAAGATTTGGCGCTTGAGCAAGATTTACTGTCCGATGAAAAAGAGATTGCCGAGCATTTGATGCTGATTGACCTGGGTCGTAACGATGTCGGGCGTGTGTCAAAAATCGGGAAAGTGCAGGTTACCGATAAAATGGTGATCGAACGTTATTCGCATGTCATGCACATTGTCTCGAATGTGCAGGGTGAAGTCCGTGATGATGTCGATGCGCTGGATGTGTTTAAAGCCACTTTCCCGGCAGGGACGCTTTCAGGCGCACCCAAAATCCGTGCTATGGAAATTATTGACGAAGTCGAGCCGGTCAAACGCGGAATTTTTGGTGGCGCTGTAGGTTATTTAGGCTGGCATGGTGAAATGGACATGTCGATTGCCATTCGAACCTGTGTAATTCGTGAAAATAAGGTTTATGTTCAGGCTGGCGCAGGTCTGGTTTATGACTCAAATCCTGAATCTGAGTGGAATGAAACCCAGATAAAAGCTCGCGCAGTGATCAAAGCGGTTGAATTATCATCAAACGGGTTGATTTTATGAGTTTTTGACGGTTTTTTTGAAAAAAACACTTGCACGGATTCTAAGTTTTGCTAAACTGCACACCGTTCCGATACGAAACGTACGAAACACTAAGAAACGCCGGCATAGCTCAGTTGGTAGAGCAACTGACTTGTAATCAGTAGGTCCACAGTTCGAATCCGTGTGCCGGCACCATCTTAGAAAGTTTGAGTAGTGGGGTAAAAGAACGACACTGAAGTAAGTGTAAAATGGTGAGATTCCCGAGCGGTCAAAGGGAACAGACTGTAACTCTGTCGCGTAAGCTTCGAAGGTTCGAATCCTTCTCTCACCACCAATTTTAAGACTTCAATAAGTGGTTTGTACCAACATCGTGCGGGAGTAGCTCAGTTGGTAGAGCGGTAGCCTTCCAAGCTACATGTCGCGAGTTCGACCCTCGTCTCCCGCTCCATTGAAGTTTTTATTTGCTCTTATAGCTCAGTGGTAGAGCACTCCCTTGGTAAGGGAGAGGTCTCGAGTTCAAATCTCGATAAGAGCTCCAGATACAGTTTGGCAACATTGTTGCAAAAATTTTAAAAAGCAGGCTTATTAGTCTGCTTTTCAAGTATTGGGTGTTTGGTTTTTAAAGCGATAAGTCGATGCTGAGTTTTACTCAGAATTGTGTTCGACGTAAACGAGGAATATAAACATGGCTAAGGCTAAGTTCGAACGTAATAAGCCACACGTAAACGTGGGCACAATTGGTCACGTCGACCATGGTAAAACTACTTTAACTGCTGCAATTGCAACAATCTGTGCAAAAACTTACGGCGGTGAAGCGAAAGATTACGCAGCAATTGACTCTGCACCAGAAGAAAAAGCACGTGGTATTACAATTAATACTTCACACGTAGAATACGATTCTCCAACTCGT
>NZ_JACHVD010000016.1:0-66234 GCF_025377055.1 Acinetobacter sp. T_3_1
AATAAGACCAAACGCAAAGTCATAACAGTTGTGCTGGCGACCATAGCAAGAGTGAACCACCTGATCCCTTCCCGAACTCAGAAGTGAAACCTCTTAGCGCTGATGGTAGTGTGGGATTACCCATGTGAGAGTAAGTCATCGCCAGCTCATTATTCGAAAGCCCCCTCTAATGAGGGGGCTTTTTTTATGTGGGGAAGTTTAGCTCTTGAATGTCTGTAATACTCAGTTGGTTATAAAAAACTCGCCATTTTGGCGAGTTTTTTATTTGAAGATCAACTTGAATGTTCTTAATTAAACATAGATGTTGCTGCGCTATATAAAATCCAAAGAATAACGATAGCTACAATAGGTTCAAATACTTTTGACCATGCTGGAACTGGGGCATTTACCACTTCATGGCTGATATTTGCTTCGTTATGGGGGTGTTGTTGGCTGACCATTTGATTAAACTCCTTTATTGTTGAGTCTAATGATATCTCTTCTTGCTCAATCGGTTTAGAGCCTTTTAATTCTGTTAGGTCGTTTGTTGACCAAACCCAATCGGAAGCCTGACCAGATAAATGTTCAATCTGTCCTAAAATCAGTTCACGTAAGCCTATGATATTCAGGTTTCCAATATCATTGAGTTGTTTTAATTCCGCCAATTGTAATTTTAATATTTCAGTTACTGTTGGCTCTAGTTCATTTTTAGGCAAAGGAGACTGATTTTTTGAAGATGTCGTGAGATGTCGTGCAATCTCTTGAATAAAAAGATCATCGGGTGAGGAAATTTCCTGATAAACTTTTTTATCATCAGTACGCCAAAGTGAAATAAGTTTACCTAATACCAGCGCGTTAATTTCTAACAGATGAGTTTTTCGATCTTCTCTAGAATAGTGCTCGAGAAGCTGAGGCTTTTGATTGTTAATCTGCTCAGCAAAATATTGTACTAAATCAAAAGCCATTCACTTGCTCCCTCTTATTTTAATCTAATAACCGTAGGCTCGGTTTTTTCTTAGGTTGTTCAGTTTCTTCTGAAGTTGTGGTTGATTCTAATGTATCTTCAGTAATTTGGGTACCTTCATATTCATTTGGATCAAAGAATAGGCCTTGTCCATTTTCACGAGCATAAATACCCAGTACTGCATTTAAGGGTACATAGATGTCACGTGAAACGCCACCAAAACGCGCAGAGAAGGTGATTGCGTCATTACCCATATGTAACTTGTGCACGGCATGAGGAACGATATTTAAAACAATCTGACCATCCTGAATGAATTGTTCCGGTACCATGGTATTAGGTTGAGTCGCATCAACCAATAAATATGGGGTCAGGTTATTGTCACAGATCCATTCATAGATAGCACGTGCTAAATAAGGTCGGGTAGGGGTAAGATTCAATTCTTGTTCAGACATGATGTTGCTCGATTAATTTACTAAAAATTTGCTGTAGCGGTTTTTTTCCTGCATGGTTAAAGATTTGGCAAATGCAGGTCTGCTAAAAATTCGTTGACAATATAGATGAATGGGACGGCAATGCTGTTTAGGCAATTCGATGCCCATGGCCTTTAACCGTATAAAAATAGGTGCCAGCATACAATCTAAAATTGTAAAGTTTTCAGACATAAAAAAGGGAAAATGCTGAAATAATGGCGTAAGTGAAATCAGTGTATCCCTGAGCTGCTTTTGAGCTTTCGCTTTTTCTTTTTCATTCAGGGTGTCTGGATGACACAGCATAATATCCGCCAGTTTTAACCAGTCTTGCTCAAAACGCCAGATATATTGCCGTTGCTCTGCTCGTGGCATCGGTGCATCGGCATAGAGTTTGTTTTGACGATAGCGGTCGTCCAGGTATTCGGAAATAATGCTGGAATTAAATAATTTTAAATCGTTTTCAATCAGCATGGGGAGCTGATTATAGGGATTTAAACTGGCCAGATCTTCATCGTCTTCATCTACAAGAATTAGATTATATTTGATTTGCTTCTCTGCAAGTACATAGCGTATCCAGTGGGAGCGGAAATCATCCGCATGACTGTAAAGCGTAATTCCTTGTAGATGTGCATTTTCGATTGACATAATCCGAAACAGTGATAAATGAATGGAATAGGATACTAAAATTCAAGCTAAAAAGCACGAAGCATAAAAGCGCAATTGGGGTTAAGATAGAAAGATGATAAGAAAAAATAGCGGGAGGAAAACAAGATGTTAATCAAACTGGCGATGGTTTCACTGTTTATTTTGATTGGTCTTGCGAATTATTATCTCACCAAATCTTTCTGGTGCCATGAAGGTGTGTGGGGTAAGGATGTGCATGAACAGTAGGATGAAATATTTATCCGGATTAAAATTTAAGTCCCATAAAAAACCCTGGATAATCCAGGGTTTTTTGTCCGATTCGGTAAACGAATTAACGTTTAGAGAATTGAGGACGTTTACGAGCTTTACGTAAACCAAGTTTCTTACGTTCAACTTCACGAGCATCACGAGTAACGAAACCAGCTTGACGAAGAGCAGGTTTTAAAGTTTCGTCAGCAGCGATCAATGCACGAGTAATACCGTGACGGATAGCGCCAGCTTGACCACCAATACCACCACCAGCAACAGTGATGTAAAGGTCATATTTTTCAGTAGCTTCTAGAAGCTCTAAAGGTTGACGAACAACCATACGAGCAGTTTCGCGACCGAAGTACTGTTCAAGAGTACGGTTGTTGATTACGAGTTTACCAGTACCAGCTGATAGGAAAACACGTGCAGTTGCGGTCTTACGGCGACCTGTACCATAGTTAGTAGCCATGTGCTGTATCCCTTAGATGTCCAAAACTTGTGGCTGTTGAGCAGTATGTGGATGCTCAGTACCAGCGTACACTTTCATTTTTTTGATCATTGCATAACCAAGAGGACCTTTTGGCAACATGCCTTTTACAGCGCGTTGGAAAATTTCTTCTGGTTTGTGAGCAACTAATTTCTCGAAATTAGTTTCACGAATACCACCAGGGAAACCAGTATGGCGATAATATTTCTTATCAAGTGATTTTTTACCAGTCACTTGAACTTGTTCAGCATTGATCACAACGATGTAATCGCCAGTGTCAACGTGAGGAGTATAAGAAGTTTTATGCTTACCGCGTAAACGACGAGCGATTTCAGTCGCAAGACGACCTAAAGTTTTGCCAGAAGCATCAACAACGTACCAGTCGTGTTGAACTTCAGCTGGCTTAGCGCTGAGAGTTTTCATTAAACCACTACCTATTATAGTTGGTTTGGACGGTGGAATCTGTCCAAACAAAAGGAGACCGAATTCTACCTGAAAGTCAGTAGAACCACAATGAAAATATAAAATTTCAAGCGCTATATTTTAAAAGAACAAGGATGAAAATGGAAGTGTTGGGGAATCTAAAACGGGGGGGCGGTAAATGAAGATAAAAATATTGGCTTTTAGTTCTGCAACTGTGAATTTTGCATGTTCTGCTTAAAAGCAATAGATACGATTTTATCGACTTGAGGACCTGTACCATTCAGTATTTTAGATAAGCGATGATGAAAATTTAAAATTTTGTTTTTATTGAAATATTAGACACCTTTCATAAATTGAAATATGTTCAATCTGATTTTTAAAATCAGCACGGCCATCATCTGATGGATTTCATTTTGATGCCTTTGCGTAGGCAATCTCTCTACTTTTGAAAGGTCAAAAGTAGACAAAAACCTTTTGTTCCCCATACACGACTTCCTTGTCGTGATGGGAAACGTGGTGGCATCCATGCCACACTCATGAATCGAATACTTGCTAAAAAAATCAATTTTTTATTTTCGTATTATGAACGACTTATAGTCATTAAAAACGATTTATGAAAGAAATCTATTAAAGTAAAAAATATCGATGTATTGCTAATTACCAGTTGTTTTGTTGATTAAAGTAGTTGATCTATATGTGGTTTTGCTTAGCTTCAGTTTTCTTGTTTAGCATTCGCGTTATAATGTTGAATATTGAGCTTGCTTGGATAAATTATGCTTCCTTTATATGTTACGAGTGGTGAACCTGCTGGTATTGGTCCAGATATTTGTTTAAGTTTGGCAGATCGTGTTGATGAACGTCCGATTGTGGTACTAGCCGACATTCATTTATTAAAGCAACGTGCCGAATTATTAAAGAAAGAGATTGAACTAATTGAATATCAAGGACAATTAGAATCTGCAGCTCAAGGACAGCTTTATGTCGAACATGTGCCCTTAAATACAGAAGTGGTTTTGGGACAACTGAATGCCCAAAATGCAGCATATGTGCTGGAACAATTACGTCGTTCTGCAGATTACGCCATGACAGGCAAAAGTGTCGGTGTAGCCACCGCGCCCGTACAGAAATCCATTATCAATGAAGCGGGTATTCATTTTAGCGGGCATACTGAATATTATCAGGAATTTGCCGGTGTCGATCGCGTGGTGATGATGCTCGCTACCAGGACTTTAAGGGTGGCACTGGTGACCACGCATCTGGCTTTACGTGATGTGCCTGATGCGATCACGCCTGAACGCTTGCATCAGGTGATTGATATCTTAATCCACGATTTAAAAACCAAATTCAGGATTGATCATCCACATATTCTGGTGTGTGGTTTAAATCCGCATGCAGGGGAAAATGGCTATTTGGGGATGGAAGAAATTGAGGTGATCAATCCTGTACTTGAAAGCTATCGCGCACAAGGTATCAACATGAGTTTAAGCTTGCCCGCCGATACGCTATTTACTCCGGAAAATTTAAAAGATGCCGATGCCGTGCTGGCGATGTATCACGATCAGGGCTTACCTGTGTTAAAATCACAGGGTTTTGGTGAAGCCATCAATATTACTTTGGGCTTACCGTTTATCCGAACTTCTGTCGATCATGGCACAGCACTCTCCCTTGCAGGTACAGGTCTGGCAAAAAGCTCAAGCTTGCATGTGGCTGTGGATTTGGCGCTCCAACTTGCGCGTCAATGATCTCGTCTTTATTACATGTTGGAAATGTTTATGTATCAGATTAATGCCTTAAACCCCAAAGATGAAGGGCATCACACGCGTAAGCGTTTTGGGCAAAACTTCTTACATGACCAACGTGTCATTGCCAAAATTGTCCGTTCAGTGAATCCACGTTCTGGCGATAACATTGTTGAAATTGGTCCCGGTCTTGCGGCATTGACTTCACCTTTAATTGGTGAATGTGATGCCTTAACTGTGGTTGAACTTGACCGTGACCTGGCGGCAGGCTTGCCAGGCCGTGTACCACATCCTGAGCGTTTAACCATTGTTGAAACCGATGCCTTGAAATACGACTTTACTGAGTTATTTCAGGAAGGCCGTCCGCTACGTGTGGTGGGTAACCTGCCTTATAATATTTCAACACCGCTTCTGTTCCATCTTCTGGAGTTTGGCGACAAAGTCAAAGACATGCACTTCATGCTGCAAAAGGAAGTGGTTGACCGTATTACTGCATCACCTAATACCAAAGAATATGGCCGTCTGTCGGTGATGATCCAGTATTACTGCAAACCGACTTTTCTGTTTGAAGTGCCACCAGGATCATTTAATCCTCCTCCAAAAGTGACGTCTGCGGTGTTCCGTCTAGAGCCGTACGATGTCAAACCGATTGTGGCAAAAAATGAAAAAGCCTTGGCGCGTCTGGTTTCACATGTCTTTACCCAGCGTCGTAAAACTTTGCGCAACAGTTTAAAAGGCATGCTGGTTGAAGAAGGATTTGAAAAAGCAGGTGTTGATCCGATGGCGCGTCCAGAGACTTTGACCTTGGCTCAATTTGTTGCATTAGCAGATCAAATGGTGGATTAAGTGGCAGATTCGAATGTTCGATATAATTATGTGATTGGTGATGTTCAAGGCTGTTTTGAAGCCTTAAAAAGCTTGCTGAAAGAAATCAAGTTCGATCCGGATCAGGATTTTATCTGGTTTGCAGGCGATTTGGTGGCACGGGGTGAAAACTCGCTGGGTGCACTGCGCTTTATTAAAAAACTTGTAGACCGTGGTGTGGCAGCGACAGTACTGGGCAATCATGATTTGACCCTGTTGGCATGTGCACGTGGTTTAAAAGAGCTGAAAGAAAAAGACAACACCCGCGATGTAATTAATGCGATTGATAGCGATGATTTAATTGACTGGTTGCGTAAACAGCCTTTATGCCTGTTCCCGAATGAGCAAACCATATTGACCCATGCCGGTATTCCTTGCCTTTGGTCAGCAGAGCAAACTGCAGCCTTGGCAAAAGAAATAGAAGCGGTCATTGCTCATGATGATTTTGCTGTGGTAGATGCTTTCCTGGCAGAAATGTACGGTACGGAACCCGATCTTTGGTCAGATGATTTGCAAGGCAATGCGCGCTTGCGGTGTATTACCAATTATTTGACCCGTATGCGTTTAACTAATGCAGAAGGGCGAATGGAATTCTGCTTTAAAGATTCTCTGGATGACCCGATGCCTGAAGGCTTTCAGCCCTGGTTTGACTTTGAGTCCAAAGCGGCCAAAACCCATCAAATTATCTTTGGACACTGGGCTGGATTACAAGGGAAAACCATTACGCCACAGATTCAGAATGTGGACGGGGGCTGTGTTTGGGGAAATCAACTGATTGCGTATCGATTGGAAGATAAAGAATTGTTTAAAGTGGATAATCCGGTCATGTCATCCTCGAGCTAAGCCGTAATAAAAAAGCCACATGATGTGGCTTTTTCATATTTAAACCTGCTTAGTCAAGCCTGATCCAGGTCTGGCTGCGTCCTAAGGTGGAAATACCCATATAAGCCCTTAAGGTTAAACGCTTGCCTGTTGCATTCAGTCTGATTTTGGCGTCATAAACTTTACCCGCTAGAGGATCTATAACACGGCCTTTTTCGTAGTTATTGGTTCCAGCTACATGTTTTAAGCCCTTTAGAATTTCCATACCCAAAATTGGCTGATTGGTATAGGGTGCTGGGCAATTATTACATGTCTCTCGTGGAGTATAACCTGGGCGAGGAGTAACTTTAATAATTTTCCCGGTAAATGTATTATTGTTTTCTTTATTAATTTTAATAATTGCTTTTGCAGCACCGGTCTTATCGTCAATTTGCTGCCATGTTCCAGAAATGTCTTGAGCGAAAACATTTCCACTGAAAAGTACAGCAGCAAAAGCAGCCAGCAATAGATTCTTTTGCATATAAGACTCTCACTTAATCTTTCATTTTCTGATTAACGGATATATTAGATAGATAAAGTAATTAGTCAATATACTCTAGAGTCATGCAAACAGTTTTAAGCCGATTTGGATAAAAAGCCACTATATTGTGGCTTTTTAATTAAAAACAGAGATTTGGATTAATCGACCCGTAACCAGGTTTGACTGCGACCCAATGCCGAGATACCGATATAACCACGTAGGGTAAGCCGTTTTCCATTGGTGTTCAGTCGAACTTTGGCATCATAAATTTTGCCGGCTAAAGGATCGATAACACGGCCTTTTTCATAGTTATTCGTACCTTCTACATGCTTTAACCCGGTGAGGACATCCATACCTAAAATCGGTTGATTGGTATAGGGTGCCGGGCATTTGTTGCATGTCTTTTGAGGTGTATACCCTGGGCGAGGTGTCACTTTTACAATTTTACCCGTATAAATATCATTTGCATCTTTACGAATTTCAATAATTGCTTTAGGTGAACCGGTTTTATCATCAATTTGTTGCCATGTACCAGATAGATCTTGTGCCAATAGATTTCCACTAAAAGCTAAACTGGCAAGAACAGTAAGTAAGATATTTTTTTTCATTTAATTTCCTACGGTTGTGCTGAATAATTTTTTTAATCTATAAAAACATATTAGGAGTGTTTAGAAATTAGTCAATATAGGGGGTCCTGAAAATGAAGAATAATGTGAACTATTTAAATATCAGTGAATAAAAAGCCACATAGTGCGGCTTTTTGTCATATTCAGTCGTTCCTGATCCAGGTCTGAGTTCGCCCCAAAGCAGAAATTCCTACATAACCACGTAAAATAAGACGTTTACCGTTCGGGGTCATCCGTCCTTTCAAGCCATATATTTTCCCGGTTAAAGGGTCAAGTACACGACCATTTGCATAATTATTTCCATTGACCTGTTTTAAGCCTTTAAAAATTTCTAACCCTAGTATTGGCTGATTGGTATAAGGGGGTGGACATTGGAAACATGTTTCTCGGGGAGTATAGCCTGGGCGTGGCGTTACTTTGATAATTTTTCCGGCATAGGATCCATCGGTTTGCTTTTGAATTTCAATCAGTGCTTTAGGTGAACCGGTTTTATCATCAATTTGTATCCATGTGCCAATGATGTCCTGAGCAAAAATTGAAAAACTGCTGAATAGTGCTACAAAAAATGTAGTGGTGATTGCTATTTTTTTCATAAGATTTCCTCATCTGTATAAGTCAGCCATCCTGATGACTTATTTAAAGTGGGGGGAAGCAATACGAAATTGAGCAGTCTTTGGAATAAAGTTTTTAAGTGCTCATTCGTACCATGCTCCCCATCTATGCTGAGCTGTAATCTGCATCATTTAATCTTGTTTAATCCATGTCTGGCTACGGCCAAGCGCAGACACACCGACATAACCGCGTAGAGTAAGACGTTTACCGTTCGGGCTTAGCTTTGCTTTGCCGCTATAGATTTTACCGTTCAGCGGGTCAAGAACTTTGGCATTTACAAACTGATTATTCCCGGCAGGTTTCAAGCCGGTTAAAATATCTAATCCTAAGATGGGTTTGTCGGTATAGGGTGCTGGACAATTTACACAGGTTTCTTTTGGGGTATAACCCGGACGAGGAGTGACTTTTACAATTTTGGCCGTATAAGTTCCATTGCTTTCTTGACGCATTTCAAGAATGGCTTTTGATGAGCCTGTTTTATCGTTAATGGTTTTCCATGTTCCGCTAAGATCATTTGCCAATACGTTCCCACTACAAACTAAACTGGCAAAAGCAGCAAATAATAGATTTTTCTTCATATCAATTCCTGTGAGTGTGGAAAATATTTTTTTAATTTATATAAAGATATAGTTATCGTTTAAAAATTAGTCAACCCACTGTTTCATAAAAATGAAATATAATGTGAATTATTTAAATATCAGTGAAGAAAAAAGCCACATAGTGTGGCTTTTTGTCATATTTAGTCATTTCTAATCCAGGTCTGACTACGGCCTAATGCTGAAACCCCGACATAACCACGCAGGGTCAAGCGTTTACCATTTGGACTTAATTTCGCTTTCATGCTGTAGATATGTCCAGAGAGCGGATCAATAATTTTACCATTCGCATAGTTGGGTCCTTCTACGTGTTTTAAACCTTTCAAGACATCCATGCCTAGAATAGGCTGATTGGTATAAGGTGCCGGACATTTGACGCAAATTTCTTTGGGCGTATAGCCAGGACGCGGAGTGACTTTGACCACTTGTGCGGTATAAGTGCCATTATTTTCCTGACGAATTTCAAGAATGGCTTTTGATGAACCGGTTTTATCATCAATATTTTTCCACGTTCCTGTAAGGTCTTGAGCTAGGGCAAAACTCGCTAAAGTTGAGCATATTAATGCAATAGTAAGTTTCATCTTGACCATTTGAATGTTCCTTCATTCCACTAACAGTATTCTTGATACTAGGAGTATTTTTGACAGGCAACAATCATTATTAATGCAAATGACTGTTTGGTCACATTTTTTGTAAATACAGTATAAATGTAGGCAGCCATATGGCTGTAAATACAGCATTCACAGCCATGCCAAAAGCGGCATAGCGTCCTGCCACACTGCCTCTTTGCCATGCCTGTGCTGTTCCAATGGCATGCGCGGCCAGACCTAATGCCAGACCCGAAGCGCGTTCATCATTGATATGACGCAAGATCAATGGCGAAAAGGCAGCGCCAATCACTCCGGATAAAATCACAATCAGAATAACCATGCTTATAGGTGCATGTAACAGCGTGGCAATATTAATGGCGATTGGTGTAGTCACGGCACGTGTAGCAAAGGCCATAATGCTGGAGTCGGTCATATGCAATAAATAGGCAAGTCCCATCGGTAACGCGACTGCACTGATACTGGCAAACACCAGAATTCCGAGCATGGCTTTTAGCGGCAAATCATCATAACGCATGGCGGCTAGGGGAATGGCCAATGCAACGGTGACATAGCCCAAGAGGCGATTAAAAAGCGGATTGACCTGTGCCATATAGGATTCATAAGGCATTCCGAATAAGAACAACAAGCCAATAATTAAAAACATGCCAATCACAATGACCGGAATTTGCGGCAGGCGTTTATTGATCGGTTTTGCGACCAGATAGGCGATCAGGGTAATGAAAAAACCGGAGAGTACTGCAAACATATAATTTCCCTATAACCAGCGCTTGGACATTTTTGCATAGATCCACAATGGAATCAGGGTGCTGACAAACATGACCAGTAGAAAAGCCGGTATTTCCCTGCCCATTTGAGTCAGCATAATCAGGGACCCTGCGCTAATGGGCAAAAAGGCAAAGGCACTTTCTTTCATAATCTTGTTATTGGTATCGACCAGGCGACTGGGTAATTTCCTGAAACTTCTCCAAATGAATAAAGTCGCCAATAGGCTGATCAAGCCCACTAGATTACCCAGCTCAGGATGGTGAAATTGTGTGGTTAACCATACTGCGCCTTCACGGAAACAGATGATTAATGCCAGGGTGCCAATCCAAGCTGGCCAGTCGATTGTTTTTATCCAGTCCATTTTTACCAACAATTATAATTACACTTGTCACGTTTTAACTGATTTATCTTTTTATTTCAAATTCCTCAAGCGGCCGTTTAAATTGTGCAGCCTTGTGCCCCAGAATTTCATCTATAGGTAAATGTGCCTGTTTAATCAGCTGTTCCAGCTTTTGTGGCGCCATAATCACATGCAAATGCAGATTACCTACATCATCATAATGTTCAGATTGAATGACATTCAAGGCATACAGTTGAGTACGTAATTTGCCATAGGCAGGCTTTAACTTCAGCTCGAAGCTTTGAATCTGGCCCATCAAACATTCTTGCACCGCTTGACGCAGCAGGTCTAAACCTTTGCCTGTGTGTGCGGATACATAGACCCGATCGGGCATGTGCGGTTTGGCATAGACAATTTTGGCATCTTCACCGCTGACATCAATTTTGTTGTAGACGCGCAGGACCGGCACATTGGCGCCAATTTCCTTGAGTACCGACTCTACCGCTTCAATCTGTTCCAGCATGTCTGGGCTGCTGGAATCAATCACATGCAGCAGCAAGGTGGCTTCCAGTGTTTCTTCCAGCGTTGCCTTAAAGGACTCGACTAAAGAATGCGAGAGATTACGCACGAAACCCACGGTATCTGCCAGAACCAAACGTCCAATTCCATCCCACTCCAGACGGCGCAGTGTAGGGTCCAAGGTTGCAAACAGCTGATCTGCCGCGTAAACATCGCTCTTGGCCAGAATATTAAACAGGGTGGATTTGCCGGCATTGGTATAACCGACTAAAGATACGGTCGGCACAGCGGCCTTTTGCCGTGCAACACGACCTTGCATGCGGGTTTGGCGAACTTTATCCAGTTTGGCTTTGAGTTGCCCCATGCGGATACGCAGTAAACGGCGGTCTGTTTCCAGCAAGGTTTCACCCGGGCCGCGTAAGCCAATCCCGCCTTTTTGACTGTCAAGATTGCTCCGGCTACGTACTAAACGCGAGGAAAGGTGCTGTAACTGTGCCAGTTCGACTTGCAATTTGCCTTCATAGGTCCGGGCACGTTGCGCAAAAATATCTAAAATCAGTTCGGTGCGGTCCACCACACGGCAGAGCATGATTTTTTCTAAATTACGCGCTTGAGCGGGTGTCAGCGAATGATCGAAAATAACCAGGTTGGCTTCAAGGTCCTGTACCAGCGCAGCAATTTCTTCGGCCTTGCCAGAACCGATAAACAGTTTGGGATCGGGTTTAATACGTTGAGCACTAATATGTTCCAAAATTTCAGCACCGGCAGATTCTGCCAGTAAACGAAATTCTTCTGCATCAAGGTCATCTAATAGCTGTACCGATACACTCACTAAGATTGTTCGTTCACCACCCTGATGTTGCTCAAAATATTCCACTAACGATGATCTCTACTGCGTTAAAATTTCATTTTAGTTGAAAATGCACAGGCAGAGGGAAAAATAGCAAAAACTTAACAAAGCATCGTAACAAGATATTCAGTCCCGGGCGTGTTTTTATGAGCAGGGACTTCTAAAAAGCAGTGATTAAAAGCAGCAAATCACGGAGATGTATCCGAATCTTTTTTTTTAATTTTTAGCACATTATTTCATCTCTTTATTTATGATAAAAATAAATGATTTATTGACTCTGTCTGCTGATTTTAAAAAGTGAATTGCTGATTTAAATTTTTATGATCAATGCAAGTTTAAAATNTTTATGATAAAAATAAATGATTTATTGACTCTGTCTGCTGATTTTAAAAAGTGAATTGCTGATTTAAATTTTTATGATCAATGCAAGTTTAAAATGAACAGTATAGAATGACAGTAAATAAATGATTAAACGTTGTAGTTAATAATTAGTGATCCATCTATGACTCAATCCCCCCTAACTGAAAGTTCATCGTTAAATGGCTTGTCTAAATTTTTCTTATATAGCAAAAAGTTATTGGCTGGTTTAGCGGCAATTATTCAGGGATTTTATCTGGTTTTTCGCCATCGTTTATATAAAGACCCGAATAATCCCTGTAATACGCGTTATGTACAGCATTTCTGCCGCGAATTATGCAAAGTATTTAACCTTGAAATTCAGGTGCATGGGGTAATTCCACGCGAACCCGCGCTGTGGGTGAGCAATCATGTTTCCTGGCTGGATATTGCCGTTTTGGGTTCAGGGGCACGGGTGTTCTTTTTAGCCAAAGCGGAAATTGAAAAATGGCCGATTCTGGGCAAACTGGCCAAGGGCGGCGGTACCTTATTTATTAAGCGGGGTTCTGGTGATTCAATTAAAATTAAAGAGCAAATTACCAATTTTTTAAAACGCGATATTC
The DNA here is from genome assembly GCF_025377055.1 of Acinetobacter sp. T_3_1. Classification (NCBI taxonomy): domain Bacteria; kingdom Pseudomonadati; phylum Pseudomonadota; class Gammaproteobacteria; order Moraxellales; family Moraxellaceae; genus Acinetobacter; species Acinetobacter sp. T_3_1. The sequence continues at coordinate 13,041 of NZ_JACHVD010000016.1, forward strand.
CGGTGTTATTTTTTCCGGAAGCCACCACTTCGGATGGCAGTAAAATTAAAAAAATCTATGGGCGTATTTTAGGGGCTGCCATTGACGCCAATCGTCCGGTGCAAATTTGTTTGATTTGTTATGTGAATCAGAATGGGCAACTGGATACCATCGCGCCATTTGTGGGAGATCTTAGTTTTGCCGACCATGTCAAAAAAGTGCTGGAAATGCCCAAAGTCACTGCACATTTAATGGCATTGCCGGCAATTTCTGTGCAAGGGCATACTGTTGAAAGCTTGACTGAAGAAGTGCAAACGCAAATGATCGAAGGCTTGGCCCGCTTACAGCAAAAAGTCCTGAAGGCGTCACCTGCAACACTTCTGTCCAAGCAGTCCTGAAGGCTTACATAAAGCCTTCAACCGGTAACCAGGAAATGATTTTAACACCGGCTTTTTGCCACCATTTCATCTTGGGTTCTTTCTGATAAGTTTTGATGCTGCCATCATGACGTTTAATTTGCCAGTTGATTTTATTGTTGGCATTTAACACCAGTTTATAAGCATATTTAGACAGGTTCTGGTCCATGGTGGAATGAATCTCTTTAGCCAGGTTCGGGCTGTCCAGCAATACGCCAATTTCGGTATTCAAATAGGCAGAGCGTGGGTCGAAATTAAAAGAACCAATAAATACCTGCTTCTCATCTATGGCCATCAGTTTGGCATGCAGGCTGGAACGGCTTAAACCTTTAATGCTGACTTTGGCTTTTTCCGCAATTTCCTGGGTATGGGCATTCAAGTTTTCGGTTTCCGGTGCAGACAGAAACTCGTAAAGCTGGACATTATTCTGGAGCAAATCCTTGCGGTATTTGCCATAGAAAGCATGCACCAACGCCACATCATTGGCTTTAAAGGAATTGGTGAGTACCCGCACATTGATATTGTTTTGAGCCAGCTCACTCAGCATCTTTTCGCCTTTTTTTTCCGGAACAAAATAAGCGGAAATAATATCGACACTGTGTTGGGGCTTTTCTAAACGGTTAATCAGCTGAAAATTCAGATGCTGTTCTTTTTTGGCCTTTGCGCGGATTTTACTTGGTGAATCACTGACCACTTCCGCTTTGACCCAGTCAAATTGAATGCTGTTATTGAGCCAGTTTTCAAAAGCATGTGATCGGGTGGCTAAATCGAGATAATTCTGCACGGTAATATTTTGTGAGTGTTCCTCGAGCTGTTTTTTCAGGCTGTCAAAACGCAAGGAATAATGGTTTGGATTGACAATTTGCTTGACCGGAAAAGCATAATCGTCATTCCAGTATTCATCAAAAGAATGAATAATTTCATCCGATGCAGCACCAACCAGCATCACATCGACATCGGAAAACTGATAATTGTCACTGACGTTATAATACTGGTTACTCATATTGCGACCACCAATTAATGCAATCTGGTTGTCTGCAATAAAGCTTTTGTTATGCATGCGACGGTTGATCCGTTTTAAATCCAGCACCATGTCCATGGCACGGTAATGTCTAAAACGGTAAGGATTATACAGGCGCACATCAATATTCTGATGCTGATCCAGTGCCAGATAAATGCCTTCCATCTTTTTGGCATTGTTGTCATCCATCAATAAGCGGACCTTTACGCCCCGATCCGCTGCCTGAATGATAGAGTGCAGGGCCAACGCACCAATTTTATCGTTATCCCAAATGTAGTATTGTAAATCTAAAGTTTTTTCTGCTTTATCAATTAAATGGATACGTGCCGCCAATGCCTCAAGCGGGTCGTACAGAACATGATAGCCGGTCAGGTTGGGGTTTTGTTCCCTCAAGGGCAAAATGATTTTAGCCAAGGAGGTCTGTTCGGTTTTGGTGTCAAATGAATATTCAACTGGCTGCGGTATTTGCTTGGGAAGGGTGGAACATGCCGGAATCCCCAGCAGCAGACTGCAACTTAATAATACAGTGGTTTTATAGCTGGCCGTGCCAGGTGATTGACCGCTGTGTAAGTGTGTGTGCTGATGAGAAGATCGCGTCATAAGGTGTAAACAATACCAAAAATTGGTTTGAGTATAATTGTGAGCTGTGAAAAGATAAATATCGTAATAGATGAATGATGTAATATCAGCGTCAAGATTAGAGAAGATAATATGTGGGATTCACACTCAGTCATTTTTTATTTTTACTTGTGTTTTGCAGTACTTGGCATATGGGGTATTGCGCAGGCCTGGCTGAGCCAAACCCGAACAGAAACCATTCATCCCTTTAAGGCATTTGTACATTTATTGGCCTTTTACTTATCCTATTTACTGTTTCCGCTGTTTTTCTTTAGTTTATATGCCGGCTGGAGTGGCTATTACTCTATTCACCAGGCGGTGTTTATTTTCTTGCTGAGTTGTGTGCTGATTTATGCCCGTTTTATCGAACCTCAGCATGTCATGGTTAAAACCCTGCAATACCAGCTCAATCCGGAACAAAACCTGCAAAGCCCCGTCAAAATTGCCTTGATTGCAGATTTACATATCGGACTGTTTTCCGGGCATGAACGCCAGCTGAAAATTATTGTCGATAAAATTAATCAGCAGAATCCCGATCTGGTGGTGGTTGCAGGGGACTGGACCTATGAACCGGAAAACAAACTGGCAGATGAACTGGCCATTTTACAAAATATCAATGCGCCGGTGTATTCGGTAAACGGCAATCATGACGAACAGTATCCCGGACCGCCGATTCTACAATTATTGCAACATGCGCTTAAAGTGAATAACGTGATTGATATTGAAGGTCAAATTGTTGAATTTGATGAATTCAGGTTGCTGGGCGTGGGCGATCTATGGGCCGGAAAAACCGATATGCGTTATATGCCGGATTTGCCGCAAGACAAACCTTGGGTAATTTTGTCGCATAACCCGGATACGGTGGATATGGTCCCGCAATTGCCGACACGTCCTCTTATGCTGTCGGGGCATACTCATGGCGGACAGGTGGAACTGCCTTGGCTGACCAATTACATCATGAAAAAAGTCTCCATTCTTGGACATAAAAAAGGGTTGTACCAACATGAAAATGCAGATGTTTTTGTGACTGTAGGCACAGGAATGGTGGGTGTGCCTTTTCGTTTTCGGGTACCGCCGACCATTGATATTATTGAGCTGATTTAAGGCTCAATAATGGGTTGTCCTATATGTGACATGCGATAAAATAATAAGCATTGAATAAAACAAGAATGAGGAGAGGCCGATGTCTTTTTCGCAGGAAGTGGGACAGTTTTTTGATTTAACTGCTGCGCAATCGTCACAGCTGGAAATGGGCCTGCTCGCTTTGCAACAGGCTTTTTTGCAAGCCGAAAGCGATGTGGTCAATACACCCGCATTTGCCAGCAGGTTTTATCAAAAGTTTCAGCAACTGATTGGTGATTTTGGCTTTAATGACAGTACTGTGGAAGCTTTGCTGGATCATTTATATGGAACGGAAACCTACCGTCAGCTGGTCACTTGGATTGTTTCGAGTTACTACAATGCGGGGGGAGAACGAAGCAGGTTTGAAGAAATCTATCAACAGATTTTAAGCGATGAGCAGGTTTAAATTATAAAAAAACCAGCGTGGATAACGCTGGTTTTTTATGTCTGGATGAAATTAAACCTGGTTGTTTACATCTTCATTTTTGGTTTCACGAATGGCCAGGAAGGCAAGCAGTGAAAGAAGAGAGGCGGCGGTTAAATAATAACCTACGGCATATAAACCATATGTCGTTGCAAGCTTGGTTGCAATAAGGGGTGCAAAAGACGCCCCAAAAATACCGGCAAGGTTAAAGGTTAATGCCGAACCGGTATAACGAACTGAAGTCGGGAAAATTTCAGACAGTACCGTACCAATCGGGCCATAGGTTAAGCCCATGATCGCCAGACCAATACATAAGAACAGGAAGACGACAATCGTACTGCCAGATTCAAGCATGCTTGAGAACACCAGGCCAAACAAGGCTGAAACGATACATACGCCAATTGAAGTGGCTTTACGACCAAATTTTTCCGCAAACACGGCAGAAAGTGGAATGAATGCAGCAAAGCATAAAGTGGCAACCAGTTGCAGTTCCAGAAATTCAGAACGTGTGTAACCAAGCTTGGTGGTTCCCCAGTTTAAGGCAAATACCGTGGTGAGGTAGAACACCACAAAGGTACAGATGGCAGCGATGGTACCGAGAATCAGCATGCCCCAGTGTTTGGTCAACACTTCTTTGAACGGAATATTTACTTCTTTCTGCTTATCCAATACTTTCTGGAAGGCGGGTGTCTCATGCAGTTTCAGGCGAATCCATAAACCCACGATCACCAGTAACGCACTTGAAATAAACGGGATACGCCAGCCCCATTGCATAAAGTCCTGTTCCGACATCAATGCGCCAAGGGTAATAAACGAACCTGTCGCCAGGATAAAGCCGATTGGTGCCCCAAGTTGCGGGAACATGCCGTACCAGGCACGTTTACCTTCAGGTGCATTTTCAGTTGCAAGAAGAACCGCGCCACTCCATTCACCGCCTAAGCCCAGACCTTGACCTAAACGGCAAAGAGCAAGCAATAGCGGTGCAACAAGACCCACTTGAGCATAAGTCGGCAATAAACCGATACATACGGTCGAAATACCCATGGTCAGCAAGGCTGCGACCAGGGTTGCCTTACGGCCAATCCGGTCACCCAAATGTCCAAACAGGGCAGCACCAATCGGACGCGCAATAAAGGCAATCGCAAAGGTGGCTAAAGACTGAATGGTTGCCGTGGTGGGGTCTGTGCTGGCTGGAAAGAACAGATGTGGAAAAATAATGACTGCTGCCGTTGCGTAAATATAAAAATCGAAAAACTCGATTGTTGTACCGACAAGACTTGCAGTAAGAACGCGGAATTTTGAATTGGTTGCGGCTTCTTCCGAAGCAGCGATAGAATCTGATGACGCCATGGATGACCTTACACTTACTAAAAATAAAAAAACTTAATTTTAAAAGCGTAATCTTTTTAAAAAAGGCGTAATTTTTTAAAAAAACAACGAAGAATCTTCTCTACTCAACTCGCTCAGGGTCACTGAAATGAAGAATGAGAGGATTAAATCACGTAAAGATAGATAGACAGAAAATGTGATCCTGCACCGATCAATACAAAAATATGCCAGATAGCGTGCGTGTATCTTACCTTTTTTAGCGCATAAAACAATGCACCCACGGTGTAAGCAAGCCCGCCAACGATCAGATAGGTTAATGCTGGGGTACTTAAAAAGTGTTGCATATCATCCATAACCAGTAAAGCCAGCCACCCCATGACCAAATAGGCGATGAGTGAAATTTTCTGGAAACGATGAATGAGAACCAATTTGAATAGTGTGCCAATGGCGGCAATCAACCAAAGGGCGATTAATAAATATTGTGCCTTGGCTGTAGGAATGGCAATGGACAGGAACGGGGTATAGGTTCCCGCAATCAGGTAATAAATGGCAGTATGGTCCAGTTTTTTGTACCAGCCACGACGTTGTGGCGATTCGGCATAATGGTACAGGCTAGATGCAGAAAACAGTAAAATCATGCTGAGTGCATACACACACAGTCCAATAAATTGTCCGAGCGGTAAATCACTGCCTTTGATCAGCATAAAAATACTGGCGATAAGCGCTAGGAGTGCGCCAAAAGCATGACTGATCGCATTGATTTTTTCTTCATGTGGATCGTAAGCCTGCAGCTGGGAAGTTGTCATTATTTATTTTCTATAATTAAAAAATACACTTGTATAGTAATGCAGTTTTACCTTTAAAGTAAGAAGTTTTAAACTGATGGCTTAATTTATTCGAGTGATGTATATGTCTCAACCGGCTTCTCCTTTTATTCAGGAACAAAAATTCTTAGACGCTTTTCAGCAAGCCATTGAAACACATAGTTTTGATCGAATGATTATTAGCCAGTATAAAGGTGAGCTGGAGCATTTGGAGAAAATGACCTTGCGAGTCATTTCACTGCAAAACCAGCCAGTGCTCAGTTGTCTGTACCGTTACAAGACTCAGGATGTCACTAAAAATTATCCTTTGGCAGAAGCGGTGCCCTTGGTGCAGTCATTGTTGGCGCAATCGAAACAGGCCAATCTGTTTACTGCGGGCGAAGAACTGCAACTGAAAAAGAACAAGAAAAAAGCCATGCTGAGCAGCAGTAAAAAGGCCGGTACACCAGTGAATCCTGCTGAGACCCAGCAAGGCCATGACCGTGCCAAGCATCGCTATGTCGATCAGGACAGCTATTTTTTACAACCGCTCGGCATTACCGACCATAACGCGCAGATTATTCCGAGCATGGCACGAAAATGGAAGCAGATTAATAAATTTGTCGAAATTTTCTCGGGTGCTCTGGATCAAATTCAGCAACACGATCATGCACTGCGTGTGGTGGATTTTGGTTCAGGCAAAGGCTATCTGACTTTTGCCTTATATGATTATCTGGCCAAACACGGGCAGACGCCTTTTGTCACCGGGGTCGAGCTGAATCCGAAAATGGTGGAGTTTTGTCAGGACGTTGCGCAGCGTTCCGATTTTCAGCAACTGGATTTTTTCCAGGGCGATGTCCGTACCTATCAGCCGGAACATCTGGACGTGATGATTGCTTTGCATGCTTGTGATGTGGCAACCGACTTTGCCATTCATACCGGGATTCGCTTAAATGCACAAATGATCATGTGCGCGCCGTGCTGTCATAAAGAATTGCGTCCACAGCTAAAAAGCCCTGAAGTGCTGAAACCGATGTTGCAATTTGGCATTCATGCCGGACAGCAGGCTGAAATGCTGACCGATACCATTCGCGCTTTATTGCTCAAAGCCTATGGCTATGAAACCAAGGTGTTTGAGTTTGTGGCGCTGGAACATACCAGTAAAAACAAGATGATTCTGGCCACCAAACGCAAAGATTATCGTGAGCCTGACCCACAGGTTTTGGCACAGATTCAGGCTTTAAAACAGATGTATGGCATTCAAAAGCATTCCTTGGAATTGTTGCTAAATGATCAGTGGGATCAGCAGGATATTGGCTGCAAGTGTTAATTTAAAATAGATAAAGCAATGTTAAAACTGCTTTTTAGGAAGATGATGTTTCAATGACAGAATTGAAAATACGTTCAGGCAGCTGGGATGAATTGCAAAACGATGCCAAACTGATTCGTGAGCAGGTCTTTATTCAGGAACAACACATTCCTGTTGAAGAAGAATGGGATGCACAAGATGCCGTCGCATTGCATTTTGTGGTTTATGATCAGGCACAGCCTATTGCCACAGCGCGCCTGCTGCAAAATCACAGCCTTGGCAGGGTTGCCGTTTTAAAGGCTTATCGTGGACAGGGCATTGGCAAGCTGTTGATGTTGGAGATGATTCAGCAGGCCAAACATGAGCAGCGCAAATTTCTGAAACTCTCTTCTCAAGTACATGCCATGCAGTTTTATGCAGGACTGGGCTTTATGGTGCAAGGAGAGCAATATCTGGATTGTGGCATTCCACATATTGATATGTATTTGAAACTTTAATCATCTGCTTATCACAGTAGTTAAGCATCAGTCAGATGCTGCTGTAGTGATTGGGCGATCAGATCAATGGTGATACGGATGCGTAATGGCAAAAAATGTGATTGTTTCCAAACAATTTGAATGGGATAGTCGTTACTTGAATGATCTGCAAGCAAGTGCTTCAATCGCCCTGATTGCAGATAAGGCTGAATCAGCCACGATGGAAGCCAGCTAATTCCACCACCCATTAAAGTGTAGTCTAAAATAGCCTGCATATCGTCCATCTGGATGTTGCCATTTGGCCTGTATTTTATGGTTTTCAGATTTGGGTCTTTAAATTGCCAAGCTTGCATTTGACCTGATTTCGCATAGCGAATCAGATGTTGCTGTTCTAAGTCCGTGAGCGATGACGGGGTGCCATGCTGTTCTAAATAATGTGGTGTGGCGCAAAGCCACATTGCATGTTGGCCAATCTTTTTTGCAATCAGCTGACTGCTGTCTTCCAGATGACCAATTCGAATAGCAAGATCAAAATTATCTTCAATTAAATCGACCCGCCGATCATTAAAAGACAGTTCTATATTTAATTCAGGATGTTGTTCGGACAAGGTTTTCAGTATCGGCACAATAAATTTTTGACCGAATAAAACAGGCATGGACAGGCGTAATGAGCCTCGAATATGTTGACTGCTGCTGTCCAGCAGATTTTCGGCGGTCAGCAGTTCCTGTACAGCACGCTGGCTGTATTCATAAAATACTGCACCTTCGTCGGTCAAGGTCACATGGCGGGTATTGCGGGTCAGCAGCACAGCGCCCATTTGCTGTTCCAGCTTGGCGACCATTTTACTGACGGCAGAACGGGTGAGATGCAATTTTTCAGCCGCTTGAGTAAAACTGCCTAATTCAACCACAGTCATAAAGGCATTCAGGCTTTTCAGATCCGTAAGGCGCATTTTTGTTTCCAGTATGGAATCAATGTGATGATTTATTATCGCTTTTGCATCTAATTTGGCAATGCTAATCTTGTGCTCAATGAACAGAGTGAGCCAGATCATGAGTCAAATTTTGGTGCTTAAATCCAGTTTTATGCAGAGTCAATCCATGAGCAATCAGCTGATAGATGCCTATTTACAGACGCGTCAGCAGCAGGGTTTTGAAGATCAGGTCATTGAACATGACTTGGCTGCGATGCATTTGCCGGTATTGGACTTGGAACTGTTTCAGGCCCTGCGAGGCGAGGTGAATGAAAAACCTGAGATTAAGCGCGCCGTTGCCTTGTCGGATCAATTTATTCAGGAACTTCAGCACTGTGATTTATTGCTGATTGCGGTGCCGATGTATAACTTGAATGTGCCGACTCAGTTGAAAAACTGGTTTGATTTGATTGCACGGGCACGTGTCACTTTTCAATATACTGAAACAGCACCTGTGGGATTAATTCAAGGGGTTAAAGCGGCTGTTTTCAGTTCAAGAGGCGGTATTCATCAAGGTTTGACAACCGATGCCGTCACACCTTATTTGACTGCTGTATTGGGGCTGGTCGGTATTGAGGATGTCGATTTTATTTATGCAGAAGGTACCGATCTGCAGCCGCAGGGTAAAGCCAAAGCAGTGCAGTCCGCCTTGGTGCAAATTGACCATTATTTAAAGGCTCAAAAAAGTGTACAAAACGCATCAATTTGAAATGACATTAAAAAAGCGGGTGATAAAGCCCGCTTTGATACGCCGATAATGCTTTAGTGACTGTGTGCACTTGATGCTTCGGCATGGTCTGTCATATGTGCATGTTCTTCTTCAGTCATATTCATTTCAGCGGCAGTAGGTTCGGCAGCCGAAGACTGCTGCTGGTGTGCAGTATGCGTTTGATTACGTTTTTGACTCGGCATATAGTCTGGTTCGTTGCTCACGGCCAGATAAAAGATGCCCATAAATAAAGCACCTAAAATACAAACAATAATAACGGCTTTCCAACCCCAAGGTGATTTTTCAGGAGAAGAGTTATTTGTCATGAGAGGTCTACCCACTGGATAAATAAAAAAATTTAAAACTTATGTAACTTTATAACATAAAAGCCGGCAAAAGCAGATGAGATTCTTTTGCTTAAAAAAGCATCGTACTCAAGCACAAAAAAAGAGAAGCATTTCGCTTCTCTTTTTTGCAAGATTTTACAGGAGAAGATTTAAATTTTTTCGCCTTGGGCAATCTTGTCTTTGAGCAATTGCGGCGCTTTAAAGCGGTCGCCGTATTTTGCTTGCAAGGTGTTGGCACGAAGCAGGGCTTTTTCTAAACCATATTGATTTAAAAATTGCAAAGCACCCCCGGTCCAAGGGGCAAAACCAATCCCGAAAATAGAGCCAACATTGCCATCAACCGTTGATTCCAGTACACCTTCTTCCAGGCAGCGCAAGGTATCCAGTGACTGCACAAACAGGAAGCGGTCAATCATTTCCTGTTCAGAAATCTCGGTATCTTGCTGCCATTTTTTCAGGCCATCCCAAAGCTGCTTTTTGCCGCCTTCCGGATAATCATAGAAGCCTGCACCGGCGGACTTGCCTTTACGGCCGAACTCATGAATCATGCTGTGAATCACGTCATCCGCAGCTGAGCGCGGCAGGTCTTTGTTTTCAGCCTGTAAAGCTTTTCGCGCTTCATTGGCGACATGTTCAGACAAGGTTAAAGAAACTTCATCCTGAATGGCCAGTGGACCCACTGGCATACCCGCTTTCAGCGCAGCCATTTCAATTCTTGCCGGATGCACACCTTCAGCCAATAAGCGCAGACCTTCCTGAACAAAGGTGCCAAACACACGGCTGGTAAAGAAACCACGGCTGTCATTCACCACAATCGGGGTTTTACCTATTTGCTGTACAAAGTCATAGGCTTTGGCTAAAGTCTCATTGGATGTATTTTTGCCCTTGATGATTTCAACCAGTTGCATTTTATCGACCGGACTAAAGAAATGCAGGCCAATAAAGTTCTGCTCATTTTTAGCAGCCTGAGCCAGTTCTGTAATGGGCAAGGTTGAGGTATTGGATGCCATTACACCAGCATCGACCAGATAGTTTTCCGCTTCTTGCGTCACTTTGGCTTTCAGCTGGGGATTTTCAAATACCGCTTCAATGATCAGGTCACAACCTTGCAAGTCGGCAGCATCTGCGGTTGTCTGAATCAGGGCTAAAACCTGATCTCTTTTCTCGGCAGTTAAATGGCCATGCGATACTTTTTTATCCAGCAGTTTTTGGCTGTAGGCTTTGCCTTTTTCAGCCGCTTCAATAGACACATCTTTCAGCACTACGGCAATGCCTTTAGAGGCTGTAGCATAGCCAATGCCTGCACCCATCATGCCAGCACCTAAAATGCCGACTTTAGTGGCTTGCCATTTGGCAATGTCTTTTGGACGGCTGGCACCGGATTTAATCGCATTCAGTCCATGCCAGAAAGTGCCGATCATGTTCTTGGAAATCTGACCGGTGGCGAGATAGGTAAAGTAACGTGATTCAATGGTCAGCGCGGTATCGACATCGACCTGAGCACCTTCTACCGCTGCCGCCATAATCGCTTCAGGTGCAGGGTAGCAGCCCTTGGTCTTGTCACGCAGCATGGCAGGCGCAATGGCCAGCATTTGTGCAATCGCTGGTGAAGATGGCGTACCGCCCGGAATTTTATATCCCTTCACATCAAATGGTTGCATAGACTTCGGATTGGCTTTGACCCAGGCGATGGCTTTGTCTAAAAGCTCCTGTTCAGAACCGGCTGTGTCGTGAATCAGTCCTAAAGATCTGGCTTTTTCTACACCCAATTGCTTGCCTTCCATGAGCAGAGGAAAGGCATTTTGTAGCCCCAAGAGACGAACCATGCGCACAATACCGCCACCGCCAGGCAATAAACCCAGCGTCACTTCAGGCAGACCGAATTTGGCTTTAGGATCATTCAGGGCAATACGTTGATGACAGCACAAAGCCAGTTCCCAGCCGCCACCCAGTGCCGTGCCGTTGAGCGCTGCAACCACCGGAATGCCACGGGTTTCGATATAACGCAGCTTGGCTTTCATGTCTTCAATCATGTTGAAAAATTCTGCGGCATGTTCAGGGGTGGCCTGAATCAGCTCATCCAGGTCGCCCCCGGCAAAGAAGGTTTTTTTGTTCGAGCGGAAAATGATGCCTGCAATGTTGTCATCGGCTTTTAATTTTTCTACAGTTTCGGTTAAAGCATCGCGGAAATCTGCATTCATGGTATTGGCAGACTGGTGGGGTGAATCTAAAGTGAGAACCACAATATTGTCGGCATTTTTTTCAAATTGAATTGCGCTCATTTTTGTTCTCCTTATACCAATTCAATAATGGTTGCGATGCCCATACCGCCACCGACACACAGCGTTGCCAAACCACGTTTCTTGCCTTGGCGTTCCAGCTCATCCAGTAGTGTGCCCAAAATCATGGCACCGGTTGCACCCAGTGGATGTCCCATGGCAATTGCACCGCCGTTGACATTGACTTTGGCCGGATCAACCTTCAGTTCATTAATGAAACGCATCACCACAGCTGCGAAAGCTTCATTCACTTCAAACAGGTCGATATCATCAATGCTTAAGCCAGCTTTTTCCAAAGCCTTACGTGCAGCCGGGGCAGGGCCGGTCAGCATGATGGTCGGATCAGTGCCTACAAGTGCCGTAGACAATACTTTGGCTCGCGGTTTTAAGCCCTGTTCCTGAACAGCTTTTTCGGATGCCACCAGCACGACAGCCGCACCATCGACAATGCCTGATGAATTTCCGGCATGATGCACATGATTGACTGCACCCACTTCCGGATATTTTTGCAAGGCAATGGCATCGAAGCCCATCTGTCCCATCATGGCAAAACTTGGATTGAGTTTGCCTAAGCCTTCTGCTGTCGTGGTCGGTTTAATGAATTCGTCTTGGTCCAGAATTACCACACCTGCCTTGTCTTTGACAGGGACCACTGATTTGTTAAAAAAACCGTTGGCTTGAGCTGCAGCGGCTTTCTTTTGTGAATCGGCAGCAAAGGCATCGACATCCGAACGCGTATAACCATCAATGGTGGCAATCAGGTCGGCACCAATGCCTTGCGGAATAAAGTCACAGGCCATATTGGTTTCAGGGTCCAGTGCCCAAGGACCGCCATCGGAACCCATCGGCACGCGCGACATGGATTCGACCCCACCGGCCACCACAATATCTTCCCAGCCCGAACGGACTTTTTGCGCAGCCAAGTTCACGGCTTCCAGGCCTGATGCACAGAAGCGGTTGATCTGTACTCCGGCCACATCATTGTCCCATCCGGCAGCAATGGCTGCGGTTTTGGCAATGTCGGCACCCTGGTCGCCAATCGGGGTAACACAGCCCAGGACAATATCATCCACCTTGGAAGTATCGAGTTGATGACGGTCTTTCAGTTCATTCAGCAAGGTGGTCAACAGGCTAATTGGTTTCACTTGATGCAGTGAACCGTCTTTTTTTCCTTTTCCGCGTGGTGTGCGAATGGCATCGATGATATAAGCCTCGCTCATGGCATTTCCCTTTTATGACTTTAAATTTTTTATACTTTTTTGAGTGTAATGATTAATTTTCGAAGTGCAATGATGAGAACGGGTCAGGTCAGATGATGTTTTTGGTCAATAAAAAAAAGCCCAAGTCGGAACCTGGGCATAGAGAGAAACTGAAAAGACCGGTTGTGATCAGTGATAACCGTGCAACTGGCGATATAAACCTGGAGTCACCCCGGTCCATTTTTTAAAGGCACGGTGGAAAGTACTGGTTTCACTAAAGCCAACCTGCTGCGCGACATCTTCCAGGGTCAAGCCCGGATTCAGCAACAGGTGAATGGCCGCGTCACGACGCAAGGCATCTTTCACGCCCTGATAGCTTTTGCCTTCCGCAGCCAGACGGCGACGCAAAGTTTGCGGAGAGAGGTACAACATCGAAGCGACATCGTTGAGTGTCGGCATTTCTTCGCCAATTTGGCTCTTCAACACTTCACGGATACGAGAAGTCAGCGAGTTGGTGTTTTTGAATTTAACCAGCAACTGTGCAGGCGCTGCTTTGAGGAATTCTTCCAGCGTCTCTTCATTTTGACGAACCGGAAGATCAAGATAGTCTGCGGCAAAGGTAATTTCGGTACGTGGTGCATCGAATTGCATTACCGGTGCGAAGAACAGGGCATCATATTCATCGGCATGAGCAGGACGTGGATAGCCAAAATGAACGCGTTCGAGTGGAAGTCGGCGTTCGATGAGCCAGGAGGCCAGACCGTGCCAGATCATCAGCATGCTTTCGGTAATGAAGTGATCCGGATCCATGCTTTGGGGAATAAGGGGAACCAGACGTGCTTCATGTTTGTCACGCTCTAAAATCACCGACCATTCATCGCCAAACAGTTTATAGAACTGGGAAGAAAGCTCCAGGGCATCTCCTAGCGTTTTCGCGTGAATAATCAACTGACACATAATGGCAAAAGTGCCCAAACGACGTGGCTGTATATCAAAGCCGAGATGTTCGTCCTGGGTCACCATCCAGAGCATCTGAATAAATCGGGTGTATTGTTCCGGAGAAATACGTGCTTTAGGCTGACGTAATAATTCCGCTTCAATGCCCACATGTGACAATAAAGTTTCGACATCCATGCCCAGACGTTTTGCGCCGGTTAGAGCCGCATTGACGAAGTGGATACTGATCGTATCGCGGCTCATATTAAATCCTTCAGTCTCTTTCTCTTTTATATTCACTTGCAGTTGACCTAAATGACGCTAAAAATTGTTTGAGTGGCAATTTACAATAGATGTTTTACCTTATTGACATCTTAAATTGCCGAAATGATCAAGGTAAATGGCTGAACATGACATTGTTTTATGAGTTTTATATTTCTAATATGCATATAAAATCAATATAAAATGAGAAAAAACGGATATGACTACGGCTTTAAACGGATTAAAAGTGCTTGATTTTTCCACTTTACTCCCAGGTCCCTTTGCCACTTTGTATTTAGCGGACCTCGGTGCAGAAGTGATCCATATCGAATCGCCTACACGTCCAGACCTGATCCGGCTGATGCCACCTTATGCCAATGGGCAGGCAACGGCGCACAGTTACTTAAACCGTAATAAGCAGTCGATTGCGCTGGATTTAAAAGATGCACAGAGTATCCAGCTGATTAAACAGAAGATTACTGAATACGATATTGTGGTTGAGCAGTTTAGACCGGGAGTGATGCAGCGTCTGGGGCTGGATTATGCAACACTGAGCGCACTTAACCCCCGACTGATTTATTGTTCCATTACCGGCTATGGTCAGACCGGAACTTATAAAAATAAAGCCGGTCATGACATCAATTACCTGGCTTTATCCGGAATTGCAGGACATAGTGGCCGCCAACAAGGTGGACCACCCGCATTGGGTATTCAGGTGGCCGATGTTGCCGGAGGCTCCTTACATGCGGTCATTGGTATTTTGGCCGCGGTTGTTGAGCGTGAGCACAGTGGCTTGGGACAATATATTGATATTTCGATGACTGATTGTGTTGCCACTTTAAATAATATGGCAGCAGCGGCAACATTGGCAGGAAAAACCAGACAATTTCCGGAACAGTCGCATTTAAATGGCGGCAGCTTTTATGACTATTACCAAACTCAGGATGGCCGTTATTTATCGATTGGGAGTTTAGAGCCACAGTTTATGACCGGCTTGGCGCAAATATTAGATCTTCCCCTACTTGCTGAAAAAGGGGCTTCATTTGATCTGGCAGATCAGCAAAGCGTAAAACAGGCTCTGCGGGAAAAAATTAAAAGCCGAACTTTTGCAGAATGGAAAATGCTGTTCGCGCAGCAGGATGTATGCGTAGAGCCTGTTTTAGATCTGGATGAAGCCTTGCATTCCACTTTGGCCGAGCAACGACAGTGGACGGTGGAAGTTCCGCTAGAGCAGGGCAGTCAACACACCGAAACCCAGCTGGCCTGTCCGATCAAATTTTCGCGATCTAAGACAAAATATCTATATATTGGGCAGCATTTAGGGGCTGGAGATTGGTAGCTTTATTTTATATTTATAAATATTCTTTTATAAAACAATAAATTAACAAATTTCATTAAAAGTTACATAATGGACAAGAGTACCATATTTGTATTACAAAATAATATAAAGACTCTTTCTTATGAAGAAATTATGTAGAGCGTTCAGTTTTAGCATCAGTCTGCTGTCTTTCAGCTGTGCGTTACAGATAGCAAATGCAGCCGATGCTTTTGACCCACAGAGTCAATGGATGTTTGGAGACTGGAATGGTAAACGTACCGAGCTCCAAGCAAAAGGTTACGATTTCAGCCTTGGCTATACCGGTGAACTGGCGACGCTAATGCATTCCGAGAACCACTCCAGTCATGGTACGGAATATGCGGATCAATTTGCTTTTGGTGCGCATTTGGATTTAAACAAAATCTTAGGCTGGCCAGATACTGAAGCGCAAATTACCGTGACTGAGCGTAATGGTCGTAATTTGTCGAATACTTCTGAGGCTTTAAATGGTCATAAAAGTTCAGTCCAAGAAGTATGGGGCCGCGGCCAGACCTGGCGTTTAACCGATTTCTGGATCAAGAAAAAATTCCTGGATCAAAAACTGGATGTTAAAGTCGGCCGTTTTGGTGAAGGTGAAGATTTCAACAGTTTCGACTGTGATTTTCAGAACTTGTCGCTCTGCGGTTCACAAGTCGGGAACTGGGTCGGTGACCAGTGGTATAACTGGCCCGTCAGCCAGTGGGCGGCACGGCTGAAATACAGCCTGACTCCAGAAGTCTATGCACAAGTCGGCGCCTATGAATATAACCCGGAAAATTTAGAGCGTGGTAAAGGCTTTAATTTAAGTACCGATGGTTCGCATGGTGCGATTATTCCTGCTGAAGTGGTTTGGACAGCAAAACTTGGCGTGGCCAAACTTCCAGGTGAATACCGTGCCGGCTATTACTATAGCACCGCGGATGCAGCACTGATCGCTAGCACTACAACTGAAAAGAAGCATCATCAAGGCGGTTGGGTGGTGGCCAGACAACAACTGACGGCCCATAACGGCGATGCGTCTCGTGGCTTGAGTGGTTTTGTAAACTTAACTGTACATGATAGCGACACAAATCAAGTCAGTGACATGCAAAATATTGGTCTGGTTTATAAGGGATTAATCGACTCCCGTCCTCATGATGAGATTGCGGTCGGTATCGCCCGGATCAATATCAATGACAAGGTTAATGATGCGAACATTCGCAATAACAGTGTAGATGCCCGTGGTCTACAGGGCGAAGAATACAATAGCGAAATTTACTACGGTATGCATGCCGCAAACTGGCTTACGATCCGTCCGAATATTCAATATATCCACCGGGTTGGTGCATATAAAAATGGAGAGAATGCCTGGGTTGGCGGCATTAAATTCCAAACAGCGTTCTAGTTTCTAGATGATAAGTACTTGGGTTTTATCAGTAGATGCCTAGAGCACAATTTTCTTTTGCAGATCGGTTTAACCCAGATATTTAAAATCTAAAAACTAAAAAAGGTGCTCATATTTAACTTTAGATATGAGCTTTAAAAAGAATCTTAAAAATAGGTGGTCAATATGAGTACTCCATCTTCAGATTCAGCTCTAAAAACGGTTTTGGCTGTGATAGCCATTATTTTCGGTTTAGTGCTGCTGATTGGAGGAATATATCTTGCAGTGCTTGGTGGGTCTTGGTACTACATCATCGCAGGTTTATTCTTCATCGCTACTGCAGTTCTATTGCAAAAATTTAAAAGTTCGGCACTTCTGGTGTATGCGGTGCTGGTATTAGGTACTGTGGTCTGGGGGCTTTGGGAAGTGGGTTCTGACTTCTTTGCGCTTGCCCCCCGTCTGGACATTTTAGGTATCTTTGGTCTTTTATTGCTGATTCCTGCAGCGACTCGAGGTTTCGATAATACGAAAACCGCCAAGCTTGTTTTAGGCGGTTCTTTGGTTATCACTATTTTGGTGATGATTTACTCGATTTTTAATGATCCTCAAGAGATTCGTGGCGAGTTAAGCACCAAGCAACCTGCAACATCGCAGCCCATTCCGGGTGTGGCAGATGGTGATTGGCCTGCTTATGGTCGTACCCAGTCAGGTTTGCGCTATTCTCCGTTAAAACAGATCAATTCCGATAACGTAAAAGATTTGCAAGTGGCGTGGGAATATCACACTGGCGAATTCAAAACTGAAAACGACTCCGGTGAAACAACCAATCAGGTGACGCCGATTAAAGTGGGTGACAATATGTACTTCTGTACCACTTACCAGAAATTGACCGCACTTGATCCTGCAACGGGCAAAGCCAAATGGACCTATGATCCTAAATTACGTGCTGATAATACCTATCAGCATTTAACTTGCCGTGGTGTGTCTTATTATGATGCCAATAACACGGCGGGCTTCGAAGCCAGTCTGACCGCCAAAAAAACAGCTTCAGCCGAATGCCCTAGGAAAGTGATTTTGCCGGTGAACGATGGCCGTCTTGTCGCGATCAATGCCGACACGGGCAAGGCGTGTACCGACTTTGGTAACAATGGTGAAGTCGATCTGCAAAAAGACATGCCATTTCCATACCCGGGCGGTTATATTCCGACTTCTCCGCCCGTGGTTACAGGTACAACCATTATTATTGGCGGTTCAACCACCGATAACTATTCGACTGAAGAGCCCTCGGGTGTGATCCGCGGTTATGACGTGAATAGCGGTGAACTGCTGTGGGTATTCGATACCGGTGCGGAAGACCCCAATGCCATTCCTGCGCCAGGTCAGAAATTTGTGCATAACTCGCCAAACGCATGGGCACCATTAGCCTATGACGCGAAACTGGATATGGTCTATGTACCTACAGGTGTCGGTACGCCAGATATTTATGGAGGGCACCGTATCGAGCTGGATGAGCGCTATGCCAACTCCATGCTGGCTTTAAATGCATCTACCGGTAAGCTGGTCTGGAGTTTCCAAACCACCCATCATGACTTGTGGGATATGGATGTACCAGCGCAGCCGACTTTGACGGACATTAAAGATAAAGCGGGCAATCTTGTTCCAGCCATCTATGTACTGACAAAAACAGGGAATGCGTTTGTGCTGGACCGACGTACCGGTGCGGCTATTATTCCAATTACGGAAAAACCGGTGCCGCAAAGGGTAAAACGCGGTCCGCAAACCAAAGGCGAACGTTATTCAGCAACTCAACCATTCTCTGACTTTGACCTGGCACCGAAAGACAAATTGACCGACAAACAGATGTGGGGAGCCACCATGTTTGACCAGTTAATGTGCCGAGTAGCGTTCAAGAAATTAAACTACGATGGCATTTATACGCCACCTTCTGAAAATGGCACTTTGGTGTTCCCGGGTAACCTGGGCGTGTTTGAATGGGGAGGCATGTCGGTCAACACGGACCGTCAAATTGCCGTGATGAATCCGATTGGCTTGCCATTTGTGTCCAGACTGATCCCAGAAGATCCGAACCGTAAGCAAACAGCCAAAGGCGCGGGGACTGAACAAGGTGTTCAGCCCATGTACGGAGTGCCGTACGGTGTGGAAATCAGTGCTTTCCTTTCTCCCTTCGGGCTGCCATGTAAACAGCCGGCTTGGGGCTATGTGGCAGGTGTCGATTTAAATACCCATAAAGTGGTCTGGAAACGCCGGATCGGTACCATTCGAGACAGTATGCCGGGTATTCCATTACCGCCATTTAAAATGGGTGTGCCAATGCTGGGTGGTCCAATCTCTACTGCAGGTAATGTCATGTTTGTGGGTGCAACTCAGGACAATTACATCCGTGCCATTAATGTCACCAATGGGGATGAGCTTTGGAAAGGCCGTTTGCCGGCGGGTGGCCAGGCAACGCCAATGACTTATGAAAGCAACGGTAAACAATATGTAGTCATTATGGCGGGCGGTCATGGTTCATTTGGGACCAAAATGGGCGACTCTTTGGTTGCTTATGCCTTACCCGATAAAAAATAAGCTATCTATTTATTAGGTTAAATTTGAAAAGTCCGATTCGTCGGGCTTTTTTATGAAAATAAATGCTAAAGACTAAATAAATTAAGCAATATCATTGAAAATGAATTAAAAAAGGCTGAAAGGCTTTATATCTGTGCAGGTCGGGCACACTTATCAATAAAACCGCTATGAAATATGTAAAAAACGCATTTTGTTGATAGATCAAATCTCGTTATGCTGTGCACCGTTATAATAGAAACTACTAGCTGTACGCCATGTATTTATATACTGATTTTGACCAGCAACTGGTCAATGAACGTGTTGCACAATTCCGTGACCAAACGGAACGTTATTTAGCCGGTAAATTGACGGAAGATGAATATCGTCCACTTCGTCTGCAAAACGGCCTTTATGTACAACGTTATGCGCCAATGTTGCGTATTGCGGTTCCTTACGGCCTGATGAATTCAAAACAATTACGTAAAATTGCGCAATTGGCTAAAGACTATGACCGTGGTTATGCACACGTATCAACACGTCAAAACATTCAGTTTAACTGGCCTGCACTAGAAAATGTACCGGACATGCTGCAAGAACTGGCCTCTGTACAAATGCATGCCATCCAGACTTCTGGCAACTGTATCCGTAATACCACAACTGACCAGTATGCCGGTGTGGTTGCTGGTGAAGTGGCTGACCCACGTCCAACCTGTGAATTGATCCGTCAGTGGTCTACATTCCACCCAGAATTTGCCTTCTTGCCACGTAAGTTCAAAATTGCAGTTTCTGCATTGGAAGAAACTGACCGTGCAGCGACTTCATTCCATGACATCGGTGTATACATCGTGCGTAATGAAGCAGGCGAGATGGGCTATAAAATCAAAGTCGGTGGTGGCTTGGGCCGTACCCCGGTGATTGGCAGCTTTATCCGTGACTTCCTGCCACGTGAAGACCTGATTGCCTATTTGGAAGCGGTACTGCGTGTCTATAACTTGCATGGTCGCCGTGACAACAAATACAAGGCCCGTATCAAAATTCTTGTTAAAGCACTAACTCCGGAAGTGTTTGCAGAGAAAGTTGAAGCTGAATTTGCGCATACCGTAAAAACTTTAAAAATCGATGCAGACACCTTGGCGAAAATGGATGAGAACTTCACGCCATTTGATTATCAAGACTATGCTGATGAAGACTTTACAGAACAGTTTGCAGCGCATCCGAAGTTCAAGCAGTGGTTCAATATCAATACCAATGCGCATAAAGTCAAAGGTTATCGTATTGTTACCATTTCACTGAAACGTGCGGGTATCGCACCGGGTGACATGACGGTTGAAGAGATGAACCTGATTGCCGATCTGGCAGACAAGTACACCTTCGGCGAGTTCCGTACTACACATGAACAAAATGTGGCCTTGGTTGATGTGCCGCAAAAAGACCTGTTTGAATTGTGGCAGATTCTTGATCAGCACAACCTGGCACGTGCGCACATTGGTTTCTTGACTGATATCATCTGCTGCCCGGGCGGTGACTTCTGTTCGCTTGCCAATGCGAAATCTATTCCGATTTCAGAAGCCATTTCACGCCGTTTTGATGATCTGGATACCATTTATAATCTAGGCAAGCTTGACCTGAACATTTCAGGTTGTATGAATGCCTGCGGTCACCACCATGTCGGTAATATCGGTATTTTGGGCGTAGACAAAAAAGGTGCTGAATTCTACCAAATCACGTTGGGCGGTAATGCAGACCATGATGCATCGATTGGTGACATCCTGGGGCCATCATTTGCGGCAGACCGTATTCCAGATGTAGTGGAAGAAATTTTAAATACCTATCTTGACCTGCGTAATGAGGGTGAAGAGTTTATTGATACCTACCGCCGTGTTGGCATTCAACCATTCAAGGAGCGTGCATATGCTTAATACCGCACTACAAGTGCTCTCTAAAGATGGCACGATTGCAGACAATACCTATCAATTGATTGGTGAAGATGGCGTATTGCCACAAGGTGACGTGGTTTTAACGGTTGACCAGCTCGACCAAATTGCCCAGGTTTCTGGTAAGAAAGCACTTTACATCACTGTAGATGCATCTCCTGAAACGCATGAATTTCCACTTGACCAGTTAGATGCAATTTTTATTGAATTTGCAGGTTTTAACGATGGTCGTGGCTATTCATTCGCTGCATTGTTACGTCGTCAAGGTTTCCAGGGCGAACTGCGTGCGACAGGTGATGTGTTCAAAGACGTGTTGAACTACATGAAGCGTTCTGGTTTCGATACTTTCGTGATTAAAGAAGGGAAAGATATTCAGGAAGCTGCGGCCGGTCTGGGTGATTTTACTAATCCTTATCAGGCTTCAACTGCGGTTGAAAAAGCAAGTTATCAAACAGGTGCTTAATTATTTTAAGCTGATGTTAAAAAGCCGGATTGATTCCGGCTTTTTTCTGCGTGTTTAAATAAAAAACCGAGGTTACATGGCTTCTAACTGGCAATTCACCATCCATTTAATCCCGAACTGATCGGTGAAGGCACCATAGAGTGCACCCCAGAATGTCTTTTCTAAGGGCATTTCAATTTGTCCATTTACAGATAAGGCATCAAATAAGCGTTTCGCCTCATCTTGCTCATGGGCATTCAGATTAATTGAAATATAGTGATTATTGCCCGGCGTAAAAATGCTATTGTTTTGTGCACAGAATTGATCATTGGTGTCAGATCCCATCAATTCTGTAAATGCATTAATCGGTAAGGATACATGCAGAATAAGATTTTTATCCGCTTCAGATAGCGTGACACCTTCTTGCGCTGGCATTTCACCATAACGGGTCAGATTGGAAAACTCACCACCAAAAACAGATTTATAAAAGTTAAATGCTGCTTCGGTTTCACATAGGAAATTCAGATAATGATTAAGTTGCATGCAAAGCCTTTGTTGTTGTTATTTTGATGGTTCTAATCTAGCAGGTTTAAGCTCAAATTTTGATGATGAAAACATAAAAAAGTGTAAGCATAAAAAAATCCCTCAAGCGAGGGATTTTTTTCTCATCTCTCCCAAAGAGGAGAGATGAGAAGCACTGCTTCGCAAGGAGATTAAAGCAACTCAATCGCCACAGCAGTCGCTTCACCGCCACCGATACACAGTGCCGCAATGCCTTTTTTGCCACCCGTACGTTTTAAGGCATGAATGAGCGTCAAGATAATGCGCGAACCGGTAGAACCGACAGGATGACCGAGTGCACACGCACCGCCGTTAATGTTGACTTTAGCCGGATCAAGCTTGAAATCATCCATAGGACACATGGTCACCATGGCAAAAGCTTCGTTAATTTCCCAAAGATCAACATCTTGAGCATCCCAACCGGTTTTATTTAAAACTTTCTGAATGGCACCGACTGGAGCAATGGTAAATTCTGAAGGATGCTGTGAATTAGAAGCATAAGCCACAATTTTTGCCAGAGGTTTTAAGCCCTTAGCTGAGGCATTTTCACTTGAGGTGAGCACAAGGGCAGAGGCGCCATCTGAAATCGAACTGGCATTGGCCGCAGTAATCGTACCATCTTTGGCAAATGCAGGACGTAGCGTTGGAATTTTTTCAATATTGGCATTGAAAGGCTGTTCGTCTTTATCTATCACGACATCGCCTTTACGGGTAGATACCGTGACGGGGACGATTTCATCGGCAAAGTAACCTTCATTGACCGCGTTTTGTGCACGTTGTAATGAACGAATCGCAAAGGCATCCATTTGTTCGCGCGTATAGCCACGCGTATTTGCCATGTCTTGTGCAAAAGAACCCATTAAACGGCCCGTTTCTGCATCTTCTAAACCATCCAGGAACATATGGTCTTTGATTTCACTATGCCCCATGCGCAAACCGCTACGCGCTTTAGGCAATACATAAGGGGCATTGGTCATCGATTCCATGCCGCCTGCAACCACAATTTCAGCAGAACCGGCTTTAATCATGTCAGCCGCTTGCATCACAGCTTTCATGCCAGAACCACATAACTTATTAATAGTCACTGCACCGGTTGAATCAGGTAAGCCGGCTTTGCGCATTGCCTGACGGGCAGGTCCCTGCTTCAGACCGGCAGGGAGCACGCAGCCCATAATGACTTCTTCGACATCGGTTGCTTGTAATCCTGCACGTGCAATCGCTTCCTTAATACATGCTGCGCCAAGTTCTGGGGCTGTTACACTGGCTAAGCTACCTTGAAAGCCGCCCATTGCAGTACGTGCACCATTTACAATTACGATGTCTGTCATTGTTGTTTCTCCGAGATTGATTTTTTTAAGGAATTATTTTTCCAAGCTTAAGCAGTATATTGAAAAATGAGCCGGAATAAAGAGGGGATGGCAGCATGTCTTTAGACTGAGAAGTTTTTAGCAGAGGGAGAGGGTTTCTATCCGCATATGTCCCATGGCACTCAAAACCAGTTTCCGGTGATGATCAGAAACATTTGAACAATAATAAAAACTGCCATTTGAACCTATAGGCAGGCCATTTTCAGCTTGAAACGTTAGGCTGGGGGCACTCAGCGTTCCTCTCCAGTCTAGATGCCCGTATTTTAACTTGGTTGATTCTGTATAGATAATTTTTTCGCCTGTATCAATTTGTCTATTTTTATTGCTGTCGAGAAAAACCAGTAAACCGGCAGTCCATTGATTTGTTTGACAATTCACTTTATTTTGACTTGGACACAACACCACATTGCTATGATAGAGAAGGGCTTGAGATTTGGCCAAATGAATTGTTGAAATCAGTTTATGCGTAGTGTCGTTGACTTCCTGTTTGGCTCTTATTTCTTGAAAATAAGGTAAAGCGATGGTGGCCAGAATTGCAAAAATAGCCAAAGTAACGATTAGCTCAACCAATGTGAACCCATTTTTTTGTTGAAAAAGCATTTAAAGTAATCCTGCAATGTATTTTTTTTTAATTATGTGTGTTATTAATATTTTGTTTTTTAATTGTTTTTTTGCGATTAATATTTATTTTTCAACTTTATAAGAAAGCTGTTAAAATAATTCGCAAGTGACGATAAGCTATTCATAAGAATAAATTGAGTAAAAATTTACCGAATTACAACGGAAATTGTAAGTAATTTTGTCAATAATTTACTTGATTAAAATTATCAAGCACTTGGAAAAAAAATAAAGTGTTTGTATGATTCACTGTGAATAGCTTAAGAATTAAGAAAAAAACTGGGGTATAAGAAAGCCTATCTCAGAATAGTCAAATTCTAGGCTTGAGCTTGAACAACAATTGTTATCTCTGGAGGATAAATCCATGAAAATGAGTCGTATTGCTTTAGCAATGCTCGTTGCTGCACCTTTAGCAGCTGCTAACGCTGGCGTAACTGTTACTCCATTAATGCTTGGTTATACATTCCAAGACACTCAACACAACAACAGCCGTGGCAACTTAACTAATGGTGGTCAAGAGCTTCAGGACGATTTGTTCGTTGGTGCAGCACTTGGTGTTGAATTAACTCCATGGTTAGGTTTTGAAGCTGAATACAACCAAGTGAAAGGTGATTCTGATCTTGTTGGTGGTGGCAGCGCTGACTATAAACAGTCTCAAATCAACGGTAACTTCTATGCGACTTCTGATTTGATCACTAAAAACTATGACAGCAAAATCAAACCTTACGTATTGTTAGGTGCTGGTCACTATAAATATGAGCTTGACAGCGCTGCTGGCCGCGATACTCGTGGTCTTGAAGAAGAAGGTACTCTTGGTAACGCTGGTCTAGGTGCATTCTGGCGCTTAAACGATGCTTTATCTCTACGTACTGAAGCTCGTGCTACTTATAACATCGACGAAGACTTCTGGAACTATACAGCTTTAGCTGGTCTTAACGTAGTTCTTGGCGGTCACTTGAAGCCTGCTGCTCCTGTAGTAGAAGTTGCTCCAGTTGAGCCTGTAGCTCCAGTTCAACCAGCTCCACAAGAGTTGACTGAAGACCTGAACATGGAACTTCGTGTGTTCTTTGATACAAACAAATCAAACATCAAAGACCAATACAAGCCAGAAATCGCTAAAGTTGCCGAGAAGTTGGTTGAATATCCAAACGCTACTGCTCGCATCGAAGGTCACACTGACAACACTGGTCCACGTGCATTGAACGAACGTTTATCTTTAGCTCGTGCTAACTCTGTTAAATCTTCACTTGTAAATGAATACAATGTAGATCCAGCTCGTTTGTCTACTCAAGGTTTCGCTTGGGATCAACCGATTGCTGACAACAACACTAAAGAAGGCCGTGCTATGAACCGTCGTGTATTCGCGACTATTACTGGTAGCCGTACAGTTGTTGCAGAACCTGCTCAACAAGCGCCTGCAGCTCAATAATTTATTATTGAACTGAGTGAAAAAAGCAGCCTTAAGGCTGCTTTTTTTATGTGCTACATAAGCATAACTTGTTTAATACACAGTTTTATTTTGATCTTGTTCTAATAAACACCCATATAGACAATAAAAAGAGGGTGACAAAATGACGCAGATGTTAACGACAACAGATGGAACCTCGATTTATTATAAGGATTGGGGAGAGGGACCGGTTGTGGTCTTTTCTCATGGATGGCCTTTATCCAGTGATGCTTTTGAAGACCAGATGTTATTTCTTGCAGAACATGGCTATCGGGTGATTGCATTCGACCGACGGGGTCATGGACGCTCGAGTCAGCCTTGGGCTGGGCATAATATTGATCAGTATGCACAAGATATGCATCAACTGATTGAGCATCTTGGGTTAACCGAGTTCGCTTTAGTCGGACATTCTACCGGTGGGGCCGTCGTGACCCGTTATACGGCAAAATATGGTCAGCATAAAGTCACTAAACTTGCGCTTATTGCGGCGGTAACACCTCTCATGATTAAACGGGCTGATCATCCAGACGGTGTAGATTCAGACGTGTTTGATGAGATGCGCGCTAATTTACTGGCCAATAGAGCCGATTTTTACCTGGATTTTGCTAAATCATTTTATGGCTATGACAAGCTGTTAAATAAAACCTCAGAAGGGGTAATACAAAGTTTCTGGCGGATTGCCATGCAGGGTTCAATCAAGGCGCATTACGATTGTATCCACGCATTTTCAGAAACCGACTTACGTGAAGATTTAACCCGGATTACTGTACCGACCTTGGTGCTTTATGGAACAGCAGATGACATTGTTCCGTCAGAAATTTGCAGTCGGCAAACCGTCAAACTTTTAAAGCATGGCGTAGAAGAGCAGATTAAGGGAGCACCGCACGGGTTATGTACCACCCATAAAAATGAAGTCAGCTTTGCCTTGAAGGAATTTCTGGCACATCATTGAACGATACGATAAATAAAAAAAACAGCCTAAAGGCTGTTTTTATTTATTTATATACTGCATTTAGTCCTGATCAGGATTCATGGGTTTGACATCCATATCTTGATAAGAAACCAATTTGGTTTTGTTTTTCCATTTATAGCCCAGCCAGATTGCCAGAAATAATGGAATACTGATATAGGTAGATAACACACCGAGCCAATCACCCGTAATAAAGGCTTGATAGTTCTGTCCAAGTACGACAATCGTACACAGAATAAAGGCAAACCACGGGGCAAATGGGAAAAACTTGGCTTTATACGCTAAATCTTCCAGTTTATAACCCTGTGCCAAATAACCTTTACGGAAACGGTAGTGTGAAATGGCAATACCCAGCCATACAATGAATCCGCACATGCCTGACATATTCAGCAACCAGCTAAACACTTGCTGTTCCCCAATGAAAGTCGTGAGGAAGCAAAGTGCGGCAATTGCAGTGGTGGCATACAGTGCATTCATCGGTACGCCGCGTGCATCCAGTTTGCCAAAGATTTTTGGTGCACTGCCTTTGCGAGCCATGTCAAACAGCATACGGGTCGATGAATACATGCCTGAGTTACCTGCAGACAAAATTGCAGTTAAGATTACGGCATTCATTAAACCTGCGGCAAAAGCAAAACCGACTTTTTCATACAATAGGGTAAAAGGTGAGAGGGCGATATTTTCACTTGCGGCCGCTTGTAACAGGCGTGGATCATCATAAGCCACCAAAGTACCAATGATGAAAATACACACCACATAGAACAATAAAATACGCCAGAAAATTTGCTTGATGGCCACCGGAATAGTCTTTTTAGGGTCTTTCGATTCACCTGCGGCAACCCCCACCATTTCTGTGCCCTGGAAGGAGAATCCGGCAATCATGGCGACACCAATCATGGCCTGCAAACCACCAACAAAGGGTGCATCACCTTTGGTCCAGTTGGCAAAGGTCACCATATTTGGCGTCAGCATGATTTTTGCAATCATGGCAATACCAATAATGATAAAGACAATAATGGCAATCACTTTGACCAAGGAGAATAAAAACTCACTTTCACCAAAGCCTTTTACAGAGAGTGAATTAATGGCAAAAATCACGCTAAGAAAAATGGCACTCCAGTAGAATCCGGGAATATCAGGAAACCAGAATTTCATAATAAACTGGACTGCCACCAGTTCAAAAGCAACCGTAATGGCCCAGTTGTACCAATAGTTCCAGCCTAGAGCAAAGCCAAAACCGCCTTCTACATATTTTGTACCGTAGGTAAAGAAGGCACCCGAGGTCGGGTTATGTGTCGCAAGCTCGCCCAGACTGGTCATCAGGAAATAAATCATGATCCCAATCAGGCAGTAAGCCAATAAAGCACCGCCCGGACCTGCATTGGCAATGGTTGCACCAGAAGCCAGGAATAAGCCTGTGCCGATAGAACCACCAATGGCGATCATATTCAAATGACGTGCACCCAGCTTACGCTGTAAATGTGCAGATTGAGTTTCGCTCATCGTTGTTCCTTAAGATTTCTTTTCAGTGCTAGCGAACAGCACTTTAAAGCCTTGTTGATCGGCTTTGGTTGTACATTTGCCAAAGCTTTGTTCAATGAGTAATGGATAATTTAAAAAGCGGTTTGCCACAATCCAGAGTTCACCACCCGATTTCAAATGACGGCGTGAAGTCTTGCACAGGCTTTCGCTGGCATCATAATTGGTCTGAATGCCTTGATGGAAAGGCGGATTGCTGACGATGGCATGCAAGAAAAGCGGCGCATCTTCAATACCGGTCACAGCGGTAATTTCCAGCTGTTCGGGAGAAAGGCCATTTTTTTCAAACGTCATGCGGGTTGAGGCCAAAGCAAAAGCATCGACATCCAGCGCAAAAATACGGTTTTTCGGATTCAGTTTTGCCAGATAGGCACTGATCACACCGGCACCACAGCCAAAGTCGGCAATTTTACCTGAAGTAACCTGTGATAAAAACGGTAAAAATACCGCTGTACCGACATCTAAACGATTTTGGCTGAATACGCCGGGCAGGGCACAAATAGTGAGATCACCTTTCGGTGTTGCTACCGTATATGCTTGAGCCCAGTCTGCCAAAGCCTTTTCTTGAGCCGTCGATTCAACCTTGACCTGCCAGAGCTGGCAATGACGTGCACTGTCCAGTTTAATGGCTTTACCATAAGGCTGGAGCTGTTTGGCTGCGCGTTCAACGCCGCCTTTTTTCTCACCCACCAGGAAAATGGAAGCACCTAAACCTAGACGGCTGACGACATTATGCAGCACATAATTTAGGAGTTCTTTGGACTTCGGTACAAAGATAATGGCCTGGTCAAAACTGCCTTCAGGAAGCTCTACGCCAAAATGGACATTGGCCTGTTGCGACTGAAAATATTGAAATTCATTATAATTCCAGGTCCAGAAACAAGGGCTGATGTCTTTTCCTAGATTGGAAAGTAACTCATCCGTAGGTGCATTGACCAAAAGCACACGTCCAGAAAGATATTCATGCTGCCGAATGACAACTTCACTTCTTGGATCCATTTTTTTATCTCGCCATTGAAAAACTCTGCCCAGACAATGCTGGGCAGAGTTGATGCTGAAATGAAATTATTGCTTCGATTCAGGAAGAATAATATTTAAAAGCAATGCTGCAATACCGCCAGTCGCTACGCCAGAACTGAAGATGTTACGGAATAATTCAGGAAGATGTTCCAAAATTTGTGGGACTTGTGCAACACCCAAACCGAGTCCCAGTGAAATCGCAATAATTAACAGGGCACGACGGTCAAGATGAATCCCTGACAGGATATTAATACCAGACGCCGCTACCGCACCAAACATCACCATCACAGCACCGCCGAGTACGGCTTGAGGGACTGCTTGAATCACGCCGGCAACCGCAGGCAACAAGCCTAAAATCACCAGTAATGCTGCAATCCAGATACCCACATAACGGCTTGCAACCCCGGTAAGCTGAATGACGCCATTATTCTGTGCAAACACCGAACTCGGGAAAGTATTGAATAAGCCGGCAAGCAGAGAGTTGGCACCATTCACCAGTACCCCCCCTTTAATACGTTGCATCCATACCGGGCCATCGACTGGCTGGTTGGAAATCTTTGAAGTGGCGGTAATGTCACCAATGGCTTCCAGTGATGTCACCAGATAAATAAATGCCATTGGAATAAACAAGCTCCAGGAGAAGCTTAAGCCAAAATGCATCGGGGTTGGAATTTGAATCATCGGCGCATCTTTCAGGCCTGAAAAATCAAGATGTCCCATGAAACCGGCAAGAGCATAACCAATAATCAGGGCAATCAGAATGGCTGAGCTTTTGATCCAGGTAATACGGATACGGTTCAGGACAATAATAATTGCCAGTACCGTACAGGACATGATCAGATTGTCGGCATTGGCAAAGGTTTTGTCACCCATGGCCTGATAACCGCCACCCATACTGATTAAACCTTCTTTAATTAAGGTCAAGCCAATCAGCAGCACGACAATACCTGTAACCAGGGGCGTGATCAGCCGTTTTACCCAAGGTAAAATACGTGAAACACCCATTTCAATGAATGAGCCGGCAATTACTACACCAAAAATAGAAGCCATCACTGCTTCAACAGGGGTGCCTGCCGCGACCATCGCTGAACCAATGCCGATAATCGGGCCAATAAAGTTAAAACTGGTGCCCTGTACAATTAAAAGACCTGCGCCCAAAGGACCAACTTTTTTACATTGTAAGAAAGTTGCAATCCCCGAGATCACCAAGGACATGGAAAGAATCATGTTGGTGTCTTCTTTGGATACGCCTAAAGCAAGACAGATCAAAAGACCTGGGGTGACAATCGGGACAATAATCGCAAGTAAATGTTGCAGGGCAGCGAGAAAAGCAATAAGTGGTTTGGGGCGATCGTTTAATCCGTAGACCAAATCAAGACGATCTTGTTGTTTGGGAGAGTTTTCTAAATCAGACATGTAAAAAAAGGTACAGCAGTAATTTGGCGTTATTCTAATCGAGTTACAGTACTTTACAAACCGAAAAAGGGATGAATAGTCAAAAAAACTTGTAACTGTCAATAAACTGTCACTATAAAAAGCTAAGTTTTTTCTGTATAATTTGCCCTCAAATTTAAAGCGTATCGAATTTACATGTCAGATATTAAAACTCTCCGTAATATTGCCATCATCGCGCACGTCGACCATGGTAAAACGACTTTAGTCGACAAACTTTTACAACAATCAGGTGCTTTGGGTGAACGCGCGGGTGAGATCGAGCGTGTTATGGATTCAGGCGCTATTGAAAGTGAACGTGGTATTACCATTCTTGCAAAAAACACTGCAATCAAATGGTTAGATAAACGTACAGATACAGAATACCGTATCAACATCGTGGACACCCCGGGACACGCCGACTTCGGTGGTGAAGTTGAACGTGTAATGTCTATGGTTGACTGTGTACTTCTTCTTGTCGATTCTCAAGAAGGTCCAATGCCACAAACCCGTTTCGTAACGCAAAAAGCGTTCGCACGTGGCTTGAAACCAATCGTGATCATCAACAAAGTCGACAAGCCAAATGCGCGTCCTGACTGGGTAATTGACCAGGTATTCGACCTGTTCGACAACCTGGGTGGTACTGACGAACAGTTAGACTTCCCGGTAGTTTATGCTTCTGGTCTTCGTGGTGTGGCGGGTCCGTCTCCAGAAGAACTTGCTGAAGACATGACACCATTGTTCCAAACAATCGTAGACATCGTTGAACCACCAGCAGTTGACGTTGATGGTCCATTCCAGATGCAAATTTCGTCTTTGGACTATAACAGCTTCGTTGGTGTAATCGGTGTTGGTCGTATCCAACGCGGTTCAGTAAAATTAAACACACCTGTAACTGTTATTGATAAAGAAGGTAAGACACGTAACGGTCGTATCTTAAAAATCATGGGTTACCACGGTCTTGAGCGTATTGACGTTGAATCTGCTTCTGCTGGTGACATCGTATGTGTCACAGGTATGGAAGAGCTTCATATCTCTGACACGATCTGTGATCCTAAGAACGTTGAAGGATTGCCACCGCTTTCTGTAGATGAACCTACAGTTTCGATGACATTCCAGGTTAACAACTCACCGTTTGCCGGTAAAGAAGGTAAATTCGTAACTTCACGTAACATCCGTGAACGTCTTGACCGCGAATTGATCCACAACGTGGCACTTCGTGTTGAAGATACAGACAGCCCTGACCGTTTCAAAGTGTCTGGTCGTGGTGAACTTCACCTTTCAGTTCTGATTGAAAACATGCGTCGTGAAGGTTTCGAGATGGGTGTATCTCGTCCGCAAGTGATCTTGAAAGAAATCGACGGTCAAATGCAAGAACCGTACGAAAACGTAACTTTTGACGTGGAAGAACAGCACCAAGGCGCTGTGATGGAACAAATGGGTCACCGTAAAGGTGAGATGACCAATATGGAAGTTGACGGTAAAGGCCGTATCCGTATTGAAGCAACTGTTCCTTCACGTGGTTTAATTGGTTTCCGTTCTGAATTCTTGACCATGACTTCTGGTACAGGGATCATGACATCAAGCTTCTCGCACTACGGTCCTATGAAACAAGGTACTGTTGCGAAACGTCAAAACGGTGTATTGATCTCTATGGTCCAAGGTACTTGCCTGGGCTATGCATTGTTCAGCTTGCAAGACCGTGGCCGTCTATTCGCTAAACCTCAGTTAGAAGTTTACGAAGGTATGATCGTGGGTATTAACTCCCGTTCAGACGACATGGTAGTGAACCCGACTAAAGCCAAGCAGTTAACCAACGTACGTGCGTCAGGTACTGATGATGCTTTAACATTGGTTCCAGCAATTGAATACACGCTTGAACAAGCGCTTGAATTCATTGAAGATGACGAGCTGGTTGAAGTTACACCGAAATCAATCCGTATCCGTAAGCGTTGGTTGACTGAAAACGAACGTAAACGTAACCGTTCTTAATGATTTAATTGAATCAGGTTTAGAGTGAAAAAATGCTATCACGTCAGTGGTAGCATTTTTTTTGTTTATAATTAGAAAACCATTATGTTCAAGATGTTAAATTCCAAGTAAATTATAAGGAATTATGAACTGTTATTCGTGCTTAAAAGGATAGGACAGTTTTCAAAATACTTTAAAAGAATAGCATCAAGAAAAGCTGGAGAAAGTTATGAGTATTATCCAAGAATTTAAAGAATTTGCCATTAAAGGCAATATGATGGATTTAGCGATTGGTGTCATCATTGGTGGTGCTTTTGGTAAAATCATTGATTCTTTGGTTAAAGACATTATTATGCCTTTAATCACGGTTATTACGGGCGGCGGTGTCGATTTCACCCAGAAATTTTTTGTGCTTGGCAGTAACCCGAATAATTTGCAGTCTTTAGCTGAATTGCAAAAAGCAGGTGTGAATGTCTTAACTTATGGTAATTTTTTAACTATCTTCATAAACTTCCTTATTCTTGCCTGGGTGGTTTTCTTGCTGGTTAAACTTATGAACCGTTTGCGTAAACAGGAAGGTCCGGTAGAGGAAACACCGACTACCCCAGCCGATATTGAATTGCTGCGTGAAATTCGTGATGAGTTGAAAAAACGTCCGCAACTTTAATAGCTGAAAAAGTAAAAAAAAACGGCACTCTTTGTGCCGTTTTTTATTTTTACTCATAAATGTTGGTTTGGATTTTAAATTTAGATTTTAGATCTAGTGTCTACCTCTTTGTGATGTTCGACCTTCTGTTTTATGGACCAACCCATGCTGAAATTGGTGATTTTTGATCTTGATCGTACCTTGTTGGACTGGGATCGGACACAGCGCTTTGCCAGACAGCAGTTGAATGAAAAGATTGTTCAGCACCTGTCTGTAGATGTCTTTTGGCAGGCCTATGAGGTATTGCATGACACCTTGTGGGACGCCTATATGCAACAGGATTTAACGGTAAGCGAATATCGTCTATATCGTTATCTCAAGCCCTTACAGCAATGTGGTATTGATGATGTGGATTTGGCGACAACATTAAACCAAAGCTTCATGCAGCATGCTTTACAACATCATCATTTTTGTGAGGGTGCAGAAGAGGCATTAAACCTATGCCAGGCTTTAGGCTTACAGATGGCAGTACTGACCAATGGACCTACACAAGGTCAATTGCAAAAAATCCGTCATCTTCATTTAGAGCGTTGGTGTACACATTATTTTATAAGTGATGAGCAGGGTGTTGCCAAACCCTATCCCCAGGCATTTTTAAACGTTTGTCAGGCTTTTAGGCTTCATCCACAGCAATGCTTAATGGTTGGAGATGACAATGAAGTGGATATACAAGCAGCACAACAGTTAGGGTTGCACACCTACTGGATCAGTCCTGCTCAGCAGCAAGATACAGAAATTCAGCCCCATACATGGACTGAATTCTTAAGTGACTTAAAACAGATGTTTAGTCCATGCGAAACTTAACTTCAACCAGGTGAAAACCAAACTGACTTTTGACAGGACCGTGTAAAACACGTTCAGCTGCGGTAAAGACCAGTTTATCAATGACTGGCACCAGTTGCCCTTTCTTGACTTCACCTAGCTCACCGCCTTTTTTGCCCGAAGGGCAGGTGGAATATTGCTTCGCAATTTTTGCAAAGTCAGCACCGGATTGAATACGCTTTTTGAGTTGTTCGCAGGTCTCTTTATCTTTGACAAGGATGTGACGCACAATGGCTGTTTTCATGAAGTTTTCCCTCGCGCCTTGGCAACACGTTGAGGCGTCACTTTGGCTTTTTTTAAAGGTTGGCATTCAGGACAGAACACAGAGGCACGTTGTCCAAGTTTTATATTTTCAAGCGTGGTTTCGCAGTTCACACACATTTCACCGGCACGACCATAAGCAAGCAAGGTTTGCTGAAAATAACCATTTTCACCCATTGCATTGGTATAGTCACGCAAGGTAGAACCCCCTAAATCTATGGCTTGCTGCAAAATACGTTTAATTTCAGTCACAAGTTTTTCAATCTGTGCAAAGCTTAAATCTTTTGCAGGTTGTGCCGGGTGAATGCCTAAATTAAACAAACTTTCTGTCGCGTAGATATTGCCCACGCCAACCACAACATGGTTATCCATAATTGCAACTTTAGTGCCAACCTGTTTGTTTTTGAGTTTCTCAGCCAAGTAGTTTGCATTGAAATCATCGCTCAAAGGTTCAGGACCTAAAGTGTCAATCAGTTTGGTCTGAGTCGCAGCATTTAACCATAAAATACAGCCAAAACGGCGAGGATCGTGATAACGCAGTTCAATATCTTCAAATTGAATGATCAGATGATCGTGTTTACGCAGTTCATCTGTTGTTGTACACAATCTGAAGCTGCCCGACATACCCAAATGCCAAAGCATGCTGTCCTGTTCAAATTCAGCCAGAATATATTTGGAGCGGCGGGTCAGCTGAACTAATTTTTGCCCCACCAATTTCTGTATATTTTCAGGAATAGGCCAACGTAAGCTCGGTTGACGGACTTCTACCTTTAAGACGGTTTGCTCCAACAGTGGCAAGAGACTGGTTTTGGTGGTTTCAACTTCAGGTAATTCGGGCATGGCAGATCAGAGACAGGAGAATAGGGCTAATATTGGGCGATTTCAGCTTGATTGCAAGTAAAAATGCGAAAGGAAAACCAGAAAAATGGCCGATTATTTTATTTTGATGCACCTAAAAAATGTCGACATCAGAGATTTTTTTTTCATCAGCCAAAAATGTTCAGGATAAAATTTTTTGTTTCCCGTACACGAGGTCCTGAACCGGTTTGAAATACTGGACTGTAGGCGACACACATGAACAAATGGCGAGGCATGCTATGAATGAAGATGCCGGTTTCACAATGGCTTGCGGTTTAAAATATAGCGGCTGGTTTCATTTCCATCCAAATGCCATTTCAGGTGTGGCCATTAACCGGATACATGTCAACGACGTGTAACAATCCCTGTATTTAATGCCAGTGCGGAATATAATGTGGAATTGAATGACAGTCCTAATCCCACCCAATGACTGATGATTCGTCCAAACTTGCAAGATGTGATCCATCCAGGATTAACCTACAATGTGAATAATGCATTCGTGTTAGGCTGAGGATCAAAAATCGCGTTCTAACTGAGAAGAAGGCAGGTACAGGCCCATGCAAAGTAAAAATCTGATGATGTCCTTCCATACGAGTTTGCTTTGCTTAACAGCATGCATCTGCCAAAATCTATATGCACAAACAGGTTCTGCGGAACCTGTTTTGCTTCCTATCCTAAAAATAGAAGCGACACGTACGGATACCGAATGGCTGCAAACACCGGCTTCTGTATATCGAATCGAACAAGATAGCAAGGCTAATCATCTGGGGGTCAATCTTTCTGAAACCTTACAAGGTGTGCCAGGGCTACAGTTGAATAACCGTGAAAATTACGCACAGGATTTACAGATTTCCATGCGCGGCTTTGGTGCACGTTCAACTTTTGGGGTGCGTGGTATCCGTTTATATGTTGACGGTATTCCAGCAAGTATGCCGGATGGGCAGGGCCAGACCTCAAATATCGATTTAAGCAGCCTGGATCATATTGAAGTGTTGGGTGGGCCATTTTCTGCACTGTATGGCAATTCTTCTGGCGGCACAATTTTAACCACGACCAAACAGGGCGAAGGCCAAGATTCCATTGAACTGGGTTATTCAGGGGGCAGTCAGCATAAAAGCCGTGCCGATGTGGTGTTGCAAGGTGGTGCAGATCAAGCCGGTGAGCCGAGCTATGTGGTCAGTTCATCCTATTTTGATACCGATGGTTATCGTGAGCATAGCGCGGCCAGAAAAGTACTCAGCAATGCCAAACTGACCTGGAACCTGGATGACGGTTCCAGGCTGAACTGGATTGTGAACCATGTCGATATTAATGCGGATGATCCGCAGGGCTTGAATCGAAACCAGTGGAAAAATAATCCTAAACAGGTCAATGATGCTTCCAACCAATACGATGTGCGTAAAGAAATTAATCAGACCCAGACCGGTCTGACCTGGTCAAAACCAGTCAGCGATCAGCATGAACTGTATGCCATGGCTTATCTGGGACATCGTGAAGTCATACAATACCAGTCGATTCCTCGGACACCGCAAAATAACCCGCGTCATGCCGGTGGAGTGATTGATTTCAGGCGTGATTATTACGGTACGGACTTGCGCTGGACCGGCAAAGATTTGCTGCCCAATACACGTCTGACCGCGGGACTGGCCTTTGACTATATGGATGAAGACCGTCAGGGGTATGAAAACTTTAATGCCAATGGGCAGTTTGGCGTAAAAGGTAATCTACGCCGGGATGAGCAGAATATCCTCTGGAATCTGGATCCTTATTTGCAGGCCTCCTGGGATTTCATGCCAAACTGGACTTTGGATGCAGGGCTGCGTTATAGCAATGTGCATTATGAGTCCAAAGATCACTATATTGTCACAGGCAATGGCGATGACAGCGGCAAGACCGACTATGAAAAAGTGCTGCCTTCGGCGGCTTTAAGCTGGAAAATCAAGGATCAGCTGAATGCCTATGCCAGCTATGCCAAAGGTTTTGAAACACCGACCTTTACCGAAATGGCCTATTCCGCAAATGAGGGCATAAACTTTAATTTACGCCCTGCCAGCAGTGATAATTATGAGCTGGGTGTAAAAGCGAAAAATGCATGGGGGGCTTTCACGGCTGCAGTTTTCCAAAGCAAAACCCGAGACGATATTGTCTCTGCGGGAACAATAGATGGCCGTGCGACCTATAAGAATGCGGATAAAACGCGACGTGAAGGGATAGAGCTGTCCTGGAACAAAAATCTATGGCGTGATTTAACTGCTCAAGCCAGCTACAGCTATATTGATGCTACATTTGACGCAGCGATTCCGGACAGTACGGTGCAGAAAGGCAACAAGATTCCCGGCATTGCCAAAAATCAGGCTTTTGCCTCTTTGGGCTGGCAGCCGGAAACCGGCTTTAATGCGGGTGTTGATGTCCGTTATATGGACAAAATCTATGTAGATGATGCAAATAGCGATGCCGCACCAGGCTATAGCTTGGTTTCGGCCAATGCAGGATATGTCTGGAAACAGGCCGACTGGAAAGTCCGGACTTTTGCTAGAGTTGATAATATCCTGGATGAGGACTATGTCGGTTCAGTGATTGTCAATGATGGCAATGGGCGCTTCTTTGAACCCGCGGATGGTTTGAACTGGAGTGCGGGATTAAGTGTGAGCAAAGTATTCTAACAGAGGGGGCCAAGCGTGGCGTTATTATTTCAACCGATTCAGTTTGGTTCATTAAAACTGAGCAATAAAATTGTGATTGCTCCAATGTGCCAGTATTCGGCAACAGAACAGGGCGAAGTGACTTATTGGCATGAACAGCAATGGGCCAATTATGCCTTGTCTGGTGCAGGTTTATGTATTGTTGAAGCAACAGCAGTGCAAGATGAAGGGCGGATCAGTTATGCCGATTTGGGGCTGTGGAATGATACCCAGCGTGATCAGATTAAGGCATTGCTGACAAAAATAAAGACACTTTCGCCTATGCCTTTTGCAGTACAACTGGCACACGCAGGGCGTAAATCTTCTACCGATAAACCCTGGAATGGAAAAGGCCAATTTAAGCCGGAAGAGACTCATGGCTGGCAAACAGTTTCTGCCAGTGATTTGCCGTTTAATCCGACTGATCACCCGCCACATGCGCTGAGTAAAGATGAAATCCGGCAAGTGATTCAAGACTTTGCTAATGCGGCCAAGCGTGCGGTAGATGCCGGGTTTGACCTGATTGAAGTACATGCAGCCCATGGCTATTTGCTGCATCAATTTATGTCGCCGTTATCGAATCAGCGTCAGGACGAATATGGCGGCAGTTTCGAGAACCGTATTCGCTTAACGCTGGAAGTTTTTCAGGCCATGAAGAATGCAGTTCCTGAAGGTTATCCTATAGGCGTGCGTATTTCTGCAACGGACTGGATGGAGGGGCAGGACAGTTGGGATATCGAATCTTCAATCGGTCTGTCCAAAGCTTTAGAGCAATTGGGCGCCGTATATATTCATGTGTCGAGTGGTGGCTTGCATGCCCAACAGAAAATTGAGCTACAACCAGGGTATCAGGTGCCCTTTGCTGAAGCCATCAAGAAAACAGTCAATATCCCGGTGATTGCCGTGGGTTTGATTACAGAAGCGATGCAGGCCGAAGGGATTTTGCATTATCAGCAAGCTGACGCAATTGCTCTAGCACGTGCTATGCTGTATGACCCGCGCTGGCCATGGCATGCTGCAGCAGAATTGGGTGAAAATATTCAAATTGCACCGCAATATTTGCGTTGTCAGCCGCATGGGTTAAAAGCATTGTTTCGTGCTTTTTAATACTCCATCCCGATATTTCGCTTGAACATTTTAATGCTCGGACTCTGATCCATCAGGGTCTGATCAGGTAATTTTATTTATTGAAAGGACAAATTCCATATGGTCTTTTCGGTCATCGTGCCGATCTTTTTCTTATTGGCCTTCGGTTATCTCTCGGTAAAATGGCAACTTTTAAGCAAGGTACAGCTCAATAGCGTTGGTGCTTTTGCTATTAAAATTGCTTTGCCTGCCTTGTTTTTACAGTCGCTTGCGTCAAAAGATTTGCATGAAATCTGGTATCCCCAATACTTCTTTGTCTATAGCGGCGTGACTCTTATTTTATATGTGACAGCTTTTTTTATTGTTTCACATTATTTTAAAAATAACCGTTCACAGTCTTCGGTTCTGTCGCTGGGTGCGGCAATGTCGAATACCGGACTCATTGGTACTGCGGTATTGTCTTTGTTGCTGGGGCAAAAAGCGATGACCTATACCTCTTTGGTCGTGATCATTGAAAGTGTGCTGCTTATTCCGGCAGTGCTGATTCTGGCTGAACTGGGAAGCTCGCAACAGGCCAATTTTGCCCAGATTCTCCAGAGTACAGTGGTCACTTTATTGAAAAACCCTTTGTTTATGGGCGTCATGCTGGGGATGGCCTGTGCCATTTTCCAGATTGAAATTCCTCGGCAGCTGGATCAGGTTTTGGCCATGATCGGACAAACCGCGTCGCCTCTGGCCTTGTTCTCGATTGGTGGGGGAATTGTGGGGCTGACGCTGAAGTACGTAAATGTACAAAGCTTTTATCTGGTGATTTCCAGCAACCTGATTATGCCTTTGCTGATGTTTCTGGGGTTGAGTTATTTCACCAATGTGAGTCAGGAGATGGTCTATGCCGGAACCATTATTGCCGCTTTGCCTATGCCGACCATTTTTGCCATGTTAGGTCAGGCTTATGGTTTAAATGAAAAAACTTTAACGCCTTTATTGATGAGCACCATTTTAGGATTCATTGTGGTGAGTGTGTTAATTAGTGTCTGGTGGGCTTAAAATTTTTACGCTCAGCCTGGATCACAAAAGAACCGCTATAAAAAAGCCCCGGATTCTGGGGCTTTTAAAACATCTTGGCGCTTAGCTTTTCTTTGCTTCTTTAGGCGGATTTTTGGCCTGTTCGGCAATCATTTTATCCACCACAGCTAAAGATTCTTTGGCTTGCGGGACATTTTCTTTGGCTAAAGCCTCAAAAATCTTTTTCGCTTCAGGCAGGTTTTGCGGAACGATTTTACCGTTTGCAAACATGTTGCCCACAGCCATTAAAGCGGGAATATAACCTTTTTGGGCCAGATCCTGAATGCTCTGTAAGCCTTGCTTAATCGGGGCTTCGTTTTTGTTTTTAAAACCCTGACTGATGTCATATAAGGCTTTGGCATGAATGGCCTGATAATTGCCTTTTTTGATCAGCGGATCTAGTTTTTGCAAAGCCAGTTTATCTGATGCGGGTGTACCTTCAGAAAACAGTAATACGGCTAAATCGACACTGGCATCATCGAAGCCTTGCTTAGACGCTTTTTCTAAATACTGTTTGGCTTTTTTAGTGTCCTGAGGAAGGCCTAAAGTCCCGGTGATGTGGTTTTTACCCAATACATAGTTTGCTACCGGATAGCCTTTGTTTGCAGATTCCTGATACAGCTTGACGGCTTTTTTCTCATCTTTGGCAGTTCCCTGTCCGGTTTGGGTCAGGTAGGCCAGATTATAAAGTGCCTGGGCATTTCCTGTTTTGGCTAATTTATCCAGTTCCTGATAAGCACCTTTCATATTGTTGGCTTTGACCAGGGTTTCTATTTTGGCAAAGGCCGGATCAACCGAAGTGGTTGCCATTTCAGCCATTGCGAAATTTGAAGATAAAGCGATAAGGCCGGCAAGTATAATTTTTTTCATATTTTTAAAAACCTTTTATAAACATGCACATAATTCCATTTATGTGTTTAAAATGAATGTGGACCACTTCATACAACATCATAAGTTTATTTATGCGAATGTAAATACATGATGTGTGCATTGCAATAAGATTTCATCGATATTTACATAATCATTACTGGAGGAATTCTGTGCGGACAATCTTAAACCCAGCTTAAGCGATTTGAATGCTTTGTATATCAATTGTCTTGTGTCTAATAAATTGAAAACCTTCAAGTCCAGGCACAGATAAAAAACAGATGAAAATATGCCGTGGCGAAACGGTACTTTGTTTTTAAGCCAATCTTTGTTTAAATCGCGACTGAATTAATGTGTGAGTAGATGAATGTTCATTAAAGCGATTAAACGGGCCTATGATCGAGTCAATCTTGACAGTACGATTGCTGAAGAAGAAAAAATTGACGCATTGCTGATGAAACTGGGGGCTGAATATTTGGTCAGCAAAGAGGACCGTGTCTATATCTTTAAAAAAGGTGAAATTGAAGCAAAATTTGATGCCAAGCATGCGCGCGATTATTCATTTAAAGAATATGTCTGCAAAGACATGAACAAGCTGTTTCATGGTTTTTAATCAATCAAAAGCCTCCATTGTTGGAGGCTTTTTTATGAGGTTTAATCTTTAGAATTTATTGTGGACGCGCCACATCGCCATTTAAGGCTTCAGGCAAATCTAACACTTGCAGCCCTAATTCAGCCAATGCTTCCGGTTTAGCCACGACCAATGCCTTATAACCGCCATCAACAGCAATGCTATTGACCACTTCAACATCATTATTCAGTTGGGTTGCAGCGGCAGGGGCATCACCTGTTCCTTGAACCAAATGCAGCCAGTGTTTTGGTTTTGCCTTAAACCACAGACGCGCAATAATTTCCTGACCCAAATAGCAGCCCTTGTCGTAATGTACGCCTTCACGCTGATGCAAACGCAGTTCTTGCGGCTGGAATTCTTGAGCGGTGGTTGCTTCAATCCAGGCTTGACCGGCTTCAATCGCTTGAAGCTGCCAAGCGGCGATATCGGTTTCGTTTGCGGAAAAGTCAGTACTGGCGCCATTGAGGGTAGGGTAAACTTGGCCGACTTGTTCCAGTTTCATTTTTGAAAAAGCACCAAACTTTTTAATGTGTTTGGCAAATTCTTCAGCCTGATCGGCAGTGACCACAATTTCAAAACTTTCCGGATTGATTTTTTTTAGCCATAAGCCAAACTGGATACGTCCTTTTAAACTACAGATCGCGGTATAGCGAGTCAGGTTTTCTGCCAAAGCTTCAGTATTTAAAGTGACCTGACCTTGAAGGAATTTTTGCGCATCTACACCATTTAAAGTGAATAGCGTAAAAGCAGTAGACGTTGCCATGACCAGCCTCTGGGTAAATTTCACAAATTGTTAATGCAGATATTTTGCAGCAAGCAAGACAGATAGGCAAACAAAAAGCCCATATTGCTATGGGCTCGCAAGATTAAACAGGATACTTCAGGTCAGTGATGTACTGGTGGTGGAGTATTACAGTCAAACTTGTCACCACAGATGCGGACAAATTCCATCATGCCCTGATCTTCATGATCCAGAATATGGCAGTGCTGAACAAAATCACCTTCAAATTTTTTATAGTGTGATCTAAGGATGATACGATAGCCGCCCGGTTTCACAAAGATGGTGTCTTTGAATACACCTTTTAAACCACGGTATTGGGCATCAACCACGCCACCTGTTTCATCTTTAACCTCATTGTCGGCAACACTGACATCAACACCATCAGGATCTAAAATTTTGACAATTTGGAACGGGTTGATGTGAATATGGAATGGATGCCCGCCGACTATACTTCTGAGTTCCCACTCATCTGTTGCTCCAACTTGTAATTGACGCACATAATGGCCATTAATAGAGCCCGGACCTTCAAACAGATCTCCAAAACTAAGAGAGCTGGTTGGGTTGTTTATATCATGGCTGAAGCCAAATTTAGGGCCTCCAGGGGAGCCAAAACCACTGATAATAAATGAATTAAATTGAGTTGGTCTTGCCGCAACCTGTTGATCGATTTCCGGGGTCATCAGTGAGGCGTGATCCGCAAATGCTGAAAGATTGAGTTGTGAGAGCTGAGCTTGAATCTCTTTGTTTAAACCAATTTTTTTCGCCTGTGCTTGCAGAAACTGGGCTGCTGTTTGTGCTGGCTGTTTGCTGGCTTTGACATTGACCCATCCAATCAGTTGTGCGTTTAAAGGGTTATTCGGTGCGAGTTGGGGCTGGATTTGGTCGGGTAATGCTGAATTGATTTGGTCATCCACATTTAACACTGTGTCATAAATACAGTATTTATTGCTGGTCGGGAAGGCAACCATGGCATCTTGACGGTAACCCGGATGGAATACAGAGAGTGTTCGGGTTTGTACATGATTCATGGTCAAACCATCTTGGGCAATGGTGTTGACCTGTAAACTTTTCAGGCGATCAAACGCCTCTTTCTGGTTTTTTTCTTGATAAGATGAACAGGCCTGAATGGTTTGTTCGGCAGTATAGTTTTTAGATTCAGGAAGTTCTTTAATCATTAAACCGATGGTATCTCGAACACCGCCATGAATCATGCGCCAACGATTAAATTCATTCTGCTCTGCTTTCATCTCGCCTAAAACTTTGCCATTGATGGAGGTGTGATATTTATCCGCTCCCCACGTGGCCGGAGAATTCAGGCCGGAATTAACATAATCTTCCAGTATCC
This sequence comes from Acinetobacter sp. T_3_1, assembly GCF_025377055.1. Taxonomy (NCBI): domain Bacteria; kingdom Pseudomonadati; phylum Pseudomonadota; class Gammaproteobacteria; order Moraxellales; family Moraxellaceae; genus Acinetobacter; species Acinetobacter sp. T_3_1. Next base: position 56,934 of record NZ_JACHVD010000016.1, read on the forward strand.
CTATCCCTACACAATTATCGGGATTGGTAAGGGTGCCGTCTGAAGCGTTGCATCTGTATTGAATTTGTTGAAATAACAGGATTTTTTCATTCGAATCGCTGTTTTTGGCTTTATCTTTCCACAGAATATCCATATCTCCAGTTTCGGTGATTTTGCCTTGTTTATATTTTGGCACTCTGGAACCTTCAACAATGAGTGGACCGGCCATACCGCTGGAGACTTGAATCGCTGTTGAGCCGTGCACGTGAGCATGATACCAAAAGGTTCCAGCAGGATGGTTTTTTTCAATTTTATACTGATAATCAAATTTTTCTTGTGGGGCAATTCTTACGAAGACATTATCACCGTTACCTTGAGGAGTGACCCAGAACCCATGCGTATGAATGTTGGTGGTATTGAAGCAATTTGGATTGTTGATATTCTCTACATGATGAGGACAGGTTTCTTCCGATTCGGCTGGAAGCTGGTTATTTACGTTCAGATTCAGAGTTTCACCTTGTTTGATACGAATTTGTGGTCCCACCAAGAGATCGTTAACGTAATCCCCCTCTTGTTTTTTATTCAATAAGCTGGGGTTGGTTAAATAGCCTCGCAAGAGAACTGGATTCCATACTTTCGTATTGGGGTTATAGAGCTTATTGAGTTTATAAGTAACAACAAGTTCGTGTTTGCCCTTGGCATTTTTGGGTAATAAGGGCGGGTTGCTAATCACTGAATCAGATGCTTCGGAATTAGGGTGAGAAGGGTGTGACGGGTTGAATGGCTGGGATGGGTTAGAGTGATGTGGTGGATGGGCTGGATGCGATGGGCTGGATGGATGTTGAGCTCCATACCAACTGGAGATCAAAACTGCCAAACCCACAGTGATGATTCCAATAATGGCTATTTGCAACATTTTATTTCACCTTCTTTGGTTTTTTTGTAATGAGGTTTTTTTTATTGAACAATAATTAAATTCTTAAGAAAGGCTTGATTATAGGGGAATCTGGATGGCTGAAACATAATAATTGTAAAAATATCTAATAAATATAAGTATTTATGATCAAAGTTTATGTAATTTTTAATGCTTAAGTTTGATAGATAATAGTTTAGAAAAACTTAATTTTTTAAGTGATGACAGACTGTTTAACATCAACATAAATCGCACAATGGACGCTTGTTTTTTATTCGCTTAGGTATATCTAATACTAAAGAATGAGGCCTATTTCCTGCTATTTTTCCAAAAAAAGCACGATTAGAGCAAATATCTTAAAAAATGTGTAACAATATATTTCTAAAACACCTGTTTTTATATCTAAGTTTATGAAATATAAAAGATTTGGGAAATGGCTTTTCGGCAGTGTACTATGCCGTTGAACCGATTGTAACTCGTCAACAACAATTACGTAGTCAAGAAAAAGTGATTCAAGAGGCAGGTAAGCTATGAACAACAACTACCGTAAACCGCTGCAAGGTACCCAGCTCGAATATTATGACGTACGCCAAGCCGTAGAAGATATTCAGCCAGGCGCATATGCAAAACTTCCCTATACCTCAAAAGTACTTGCCGAGCAGCTGGTACGCCGTTGTGAGCCTGCCATTCTGGAACAGTCTTTACGTCAGCTGATTGAACGTAAGCAAGACCACGATTTTCCTTGGTATCCGGCACGTGTGGTGTGTCACGACATTTTGGGGCAAACCGCACTGGTGGACCTTGCTGGCCTCCGTGATGCGATTGCCGACCAGGGCGGTGACCCGTCTAAAGTCAATCCGGTCGTTCCAACTCAGCTGATCGTTGACCACTCTTTAGCGGTGGAATATGGAGGTTTTGACCCGGATGCGTTCCGTAAAAACCGCGAAGTGGAAGACCGTCGTAATGAAGACCGTTTCCACTTTATTGAATGGACCAAAACTGCATTTGAAAATGTCGATGTGATTCCTGCGGGTAACGGCATCATGCACCAGATTAACCTGGAGAAAATGTCTCCGGTGATTCAAAAGCGTGACGGCGTGGCATTCCCGGATACCTGTGTCGGTACAGACTCGCATACGCCACATACCGATGCGCTGGGCGTAATTTCCGTGGGCGTGGGTGGCCTGGAAGCAGAAAACGTGATGCTCGGCCGTGCATCATGGATGCGTCTACCGGACATTATTGGTGTGGAACTGGTAGGTCAGCGCAAGCCGGGCATTACCGCAACCGATATCGTATTGGCATTAACGGAGTTCCTGCGTAAAGAACGTGTCGTGGGCGCGTACCTGGAATTCTTCGGTGAAGGTGCCGACAGCATGTCTGTAGGCGACCGTGCCACCATTTCCAACATGACCCCTGAATATGGCGCAACTGCGGCGATGTTCTATATTGACCAGAACACCATTGATTATCTGACTTTAACCGGTCGCGAAGCAGATCAGGTGAAACTGGTTGAACAATATGCTAAAGAAATTGGTCTTTGGGCTTCAGACATGAAACAGGCGGAATATCCACGTGTACTCCGTTTCGACCTATCGACCGTAACCCGTAACATTGCCGGTCCGTCAAACCCGCATGCACGTGTATCAACGGCAGACCTGAAAGAAAAAGGCATTGCAGGCAATTTGGAAGCGGCTCGTGCGCAAGAAGCAGAAGGCTTAATGCCGGATGGCGCGGTGATTATCGCGGCGATTACCTCTTGTACCAATACCTCTAACCCGCGTAACACGGTAGCAGCAGGTTTATTGGCACGTAAGGCAAACGAGTTGGGCCTAACCCGTAAACCTTGGGTTAAATCTTCTTTTGCACCGGGTTCTAAAGCCGCTGCACTGTACCTTGAAGAAGCAGGCGTATTGCACGATCTGGAAAAACTTGGTTTTGGTATCGTGGCTTATGCATGTACCACCTGTAACGGCATGTCGGGTGCGCTAGATCCAAAAATTCAGCAAGAAATAATCGACCGTGACCTGTATGCCACTGCGGTACTTTCAGGTAACCGTAACTTCGATGGCCGTATCCATCCTTATGCGAAACAGGCATTCCTGGCTTCTCCACCTTTAGTTGTGGCTTATGCGATTGCCGGAACCATTCGTTTTGACATCGAAAAAGATGAACTTGGCAACGATAAAGACGGCAATCCAGTTTACTTAAAAGACATCTGGCCATCGGATGAAGAAATTGATGCGCTGGTAAAAGTTGCGGTAAAACCGGAGCAATTTAAGAAAGTCTACATTCCAATGTTTGACTTGGGCGAACGTGAAAAAGCGGCAAGTCCACTATATGTCTGGCGTCCGCAAAGTACTTATATCCGCCGTCCACCGTATTGGGAAGGGGCTTTGGCTGCACCGCGTACCTTGACTAATATGCGTCCTCTGGCGATTTTGCCGGATAACATCACTACCGACCATTTATCGCCATCGAATGCGATTATTATGGATTCGGCTGCGGGTGAATATCTGCACAAAATGGGCGTACCTGAGGAAGACTTTAACTCCTATGCAACGCACCGTGGTGACCACTTGACTGCACAGCGTGCGACTTTAGCTAACCCGAAACTGTTCAATGAAATGGTGGTTCGTGCTGACGGTACCATCAAGCAGGGTTCGAAAGCGCGTGTGGAGCCGGAAGGTGAAGTAATGCGTATGTGGGAAGCGATTGAAACTTACATGAACCGTAAGCAACCGCTAATCATTATTGCGGGTGCGGACTATGGTCAGGGGTCTAGCCGTGACTGGGCGGCTAAAGGTGTGCGTCTTGCCGGTGTGGAAGCGATTGTGGCGGAAGGTTTTGAGCGTATTCACCGGACTAACCTAGTCGGTATGGGCGTGTTGCCGCTTGAGTTTAAACCGGGTACGAACCGCAAGACTTTAAAGCTGGATGGTACCGAGCTGTATAGCGTAGTGGGTAATATTGCGCCACGTTCGACCTTGACCTTGGTGATTGAGCGTGCAACTGAGGATGGCAAAAACCAGATTGTGGAAGTGCCTGTCACCTGCCGTCTGGATACCGAAGAAGAAGTTTCTGTTTATGAAGCAGGCGGTGTATTGCAACGCTTTGCACAGGACTTCTTGGAAGGGAATGTGGCTTGATGATTTAGTCTAAAAGTTGTTGATATTATTGTAAAAAGACCCTACTTTCGAGTGGGGTTTTTATTAATCAGAGAAAAAATGCACAAAATAAGTGAAGTAATAATTAAAAATTTTAAATCATGTATGAATACAACTTTATTACTATCAGAGTTTACTCCTTTGGTTGGGTATAATAATGCGGGTAAGTCAAATTGTCTTTCGGCTATTCAATGGCTCATAAGACGGGTCAGTCTCTCAGATAAAGATTTCTATGATAAGTCGCAGCCGATAGAGGTAATTGCAACAATTGAAGGCATTACTCAGCAATTACTAAATAATTTGCCTCAAAATCAAAGAACATCAATACAAAGTTATGTTGATAGTGAAAAACTTAAAATAAGGCGTTTTCAGGAGCAACCTAATGTAAAAGTGGCGGAAGTTAAACTTTATGTATGGGATGCTAGTATTGCGGATTGGGTTCCAAATCCAACAGGGCTTGATAATGCAATAAATGCTCTATTGCCAGAACCAATAAGAATAGGTGCAATGGAAAATGCTGCTGAAGATGCATCAAAAGCAAAAACGACAACAACAATTGGGAAATTATTAGCAGAATTTTTAGAACCTGTAAAAACAGCTCATGCAGTAGAGTTAAATCAACATTTATCTGAAATTACATCTAGAATTTCTTGTAATGGTAATCAGCGATTCGGAGAGTTGGCAAATATTGATCAGGGGGTTAATGGAAAAGTTAATAATCTGTTCCCTGGGATGAGCGTTAAACTTCATTTTGATACACCTTCAATTGATGATTTAATTAAAGCTGGAACATTAAAAGTTGTAGAAGGACAGGGGGCTGACCGTGATTTTTCTTCTTATGGTCATGGTGCACAACGTTCAATACAAATGGCATTAGTTCAATATTTGGCTGAAATAAAACGACAGAATAATCATCAAACTTCAACTACGTTATTATTAATTGATGAACCAGAACTATATCTACACCCTTTTGCTATTGAGCAGGTAAGAGAAGCATTAATTGAATTATCTCAAAATGGCTATCAAATTGTTATTTCAACACATTCTGCACAAATGATAACAGCTGAAGATGCTGAAAAGACATTATTAATTCGGAAGGATGAAAATAGTGGAACTTATTCAAGAACAAGGTTAGGGGATGCAATTCAAACAGTTGTTCCAAACTCAACTCACCAAATGGAACAGCTATTTAATTTGACTCATTCAACTCAATTACTTTTTGCTGAGAATGTGGTTTTAACCGAAGGGAAAACTGAACTTAGGTTGTTACCATTTTTATTTAAAAAAGTTGTTAACTTGACAATGGGGCAAGAGAAGCATGCTTTGGTAGCACAAAGCGGGGTTAATGATACGCAAAAATCCTTAGCTATTTTAGCTGAAATGGATTTACCTGCTAAAGCAATATGTGATCTTGATTATTGTTTCAATGGTGCAATTACTCATAATTTCCTCTTATCAAATGATAATGATATAGTTAATTTAAAAGCAATTTTTCAAAATATTGCGCCTATTAAAGGTATTTCTTTAAATGTTAATACAGGACTACCTCAAAAAAATTCAACTATTTCAGCTGCAAAAGCCTTTGAAATTTTAGCTTGTGAAACAGATGCAATACCGTTAATCGAATCACTTCATGAAAAAATGAAAGTTCAGGGTATTTGGATTTGGAAAAAAGGTGCTATAGAAGCGCATCTTGGAACTGGTAGTAAAACTGAGAGTGAATGGGCTAGATTTAAGCAAGATGTTACGAATAATGGTTTGAATGTGGCATGCCGCGATTATCAAGGTATTAATGAATTAGTTACATGGTTAAGAAGTTAATATTTAGAAGAAAGCTGAGTTTAATTATTATTGTTTAATTTTGAAAACAAGTCCTATCATGTAGGGCTTTTCTCATTTTAAGAAATGAATTCTTGCGAGTTGACAGGCTGCAAGTTGAAAACTGGATCAACAAATCTCTGTAAAAAAGTCAAAATTTCTATTTGAAATTATTTTTTGCAATTATGCCAACATCACTTGTCGAAATGATCAATAGACAATCATCACGATAGGGGTATACTAGGTTCACCATTTCTAAAACCTATGGAGAACAAAAATGGTTACTGCTGGCTCTAAACCCGGAACAGGCTTCTATTTTTGTGTCAAATGCGGACACCGCACCTACTTAGAAATTGGTACTGATCGTCTACCACCGTGTACCAAATGCCTTGGCAATCAATTTAACAATAAAATTGCGATTGCCTAAGCAGCACCTATCAAACAGTTATCCTCTGTTTTGAACAAAAGCCCTATTCATCCATAGGGCTTTTTTGTTACTTTCATTTTAAAGCGCCGCAATAAATTCAAGCTATAAAAGGAAAAACCCATGGAAACAATACTCGGTTTATGCATAGGTGTGGGCTTAAGTGCTGCCTGCGGTTTTCGTGTCTTTGTGCCGCTATTGGTCATGAGTATTGCATCCCTTATGGGCTGGTTCGAACCAATGCAAGGCTTTGAATGGCTGGCGCTGCCATCCGTCTGCGTGGCTTTAGGTATTGCAACGCTGAGTGAAATTGCTGCTTATTATATTCCTTGGGTAGACAATGCCCTGGACACGGTGTCTACACCCGCAGCAATGATCGCCGGAACCTTGGCAACCATGGCAGTGAGCAGTGGAGAAATGTCGCAGTTTGCCAGCTGGGCAGCCGCGATTATTGTCGGTGGCGGTACCGCAAGTGCAGTTCAATTAAGTACGGTGGCTGTTCGTGGCGTATCGACTGCAACAACGGGTGGAATAGCCAACCCTGTGGTGTCTACAGGGGAATGGATTGGGGCATTTTTACTCTCGATCCTGTCCCTGCTGGTACCTGTACTGGTGGTGATTGTGGTATTGCTGTTGATGGTGTGGGTTGTACGCTGGATACGCCGTAAGAAACAGAACACTATCAATAGTCCGGTGCTATAGGGGATGGGTTTGCATCAGGTTGAGGTCATTTGAGTGGGCTGCTCTTTATTCCTAATGTTTATTTTTCTTAGCCTTACCCGACTCATAAGCTTGCGGAAAGCTCTATCGTGATTTTGCCCAATCAAATCGAATTGAGAAATAAGCTGCTGTTTTATATAAAAATAAAAAAATATGAAAAAAAGATGTAGATCACCAAAACTAGTGATTGATTTTTACTCAATAAAGGCATAATTTTAATATGGAATTAAACCCATAAATTTTATATGGGTTTGTTTGTGGTTCAACTTTATAAAAATTATTCGGGGAACTATCAATGATCAAATTTATTGTAGATGAACAGCCTGCAGCTAAAGGCGTACACTATATACACAATGCGACACTGGGCTGCGAAGACCTGCCAAAATCGGATGACCAGATTTTGATTGGCTACTTTGCAAATTATGAACTTGCCTATAAACGCGCAAGAATGAACTGGCCAACAGAAAAAGTGGAAGGTTGTAGCAAGTGCTGTACAAAATAATTCAAAGCTGAAACCGAAAAACTCTGCCCGATTGGCGGAGTTTTTTTATTGGGCTGATGATTAATTTCGCTGCGAAACCCTAAAATGTTTCAATCATAAGTCAGTTTTTTGAATAAATATAAATAGATAGGAATAAATAACGAATAAAAATCGCTCCTCATTCAACTACGGACTGATTATTGGGAATTGTTTGAAAAATGCTCAATACACCCTCATCTTAAACTTTATATTTACTGTGTTTAGGGCGGCTTAATTGCAACATTATCTTGATCTGAACCACGACTCTTGTGTGGCCAACTATGAAATTGGCAATGAGTTTATTCGTGTTCAATTTAAGAAAAATTCAAAAATTTATACCTATAGCTATGCCAGTGCCGGCTATCAGCATATTGAAAACATGAAACAGCTGGCGCAGTATGGCGATGGCCTAAATGCCTATATCAATCACCATGTGAAACAGCTCTATGTCCGGTAAATGGCAGTGAAATTTTAAGCTGGTTTTTGCTTTAAATTTTTGTTTATTCATCCATAAACGGAATAACGGTTTAACGGCTATAGGTATATAGGGCGTGGCACATGCATCTTAAAAATTGCTGGATGCTTGCTTTAAAATTAATCTAAAAATATGGAACTGAATTAATCTAAAACCAAGCTTTCCCTGGCAAAATGTAAATCAATAAGCGTTGATTAGACTCGGAAATCATCATCACATCATGGCATATTGCATAGAGATAAAACAGAAGGTATGGGGTATGAATGGAAAAACAGAATGTCAAACATGCTTGGTCTGCAAAAAAAGCTTTCCTAAAAAAAACCTTATCCCGATCGGAACAATTCGAAAAGTCATTACCGAGGAAATTTCAAAGGATTTTCCACAGTGGTCACCTGGCGACTTTATCTGCCAAGCCGATTTAACCAAATACCGCATGCAGTATGTACAGTCCATATTAAAATCTGAACAAGGTGAAGTCACCGATCTGGAATATGAAGTGTTGAACAGTATGCAACAGCATGAGCTGATCAGCAAAAATATAGAGAACAAGCTCGATCAGAATTGGACTTTTGGAGAAAAACTGGCCGATAAAATTGCAAGTTTCGGCGGTAGCTGGACCTTTTTGATCTGCTTTGCCATTTTCTTGGCGCTGTGGATTTTGGTCAATACCGTGATCATGGTGAAACATCCAGCAGATCCATACCCCTTTATTTTATTAAATTTAATGCTGTCCTGTTTGGCCGCCATTCAGGCACCCGTAATCATGATGAGCCAAAACCGGCAGGAAGCCAAAGACCGTTTGCGTTCGCAAAATGATTATCAGGTCAACTTGAAAGCTGAACTGGAGATTCGGCATTTACATGAAAAACTCGATCATCTTTTAATGCATCAGTGGGATCGCTTGGCTAAAATTCAGGAAATTCAACTGGATTTGCTGGCGGAAATGACCAAGAAGAAATAGCGGCTAGGGAGCTGAAAGGTAAGTTTTAGTACTCCAGTTCATGAAGATGGAGAAAATATTCCGGTTCATGTCAGTTTTGCGCAATAAAAATCGGTATTTTGCATCAATTTGGGAAATTTTTTTATAGATTTGAATAAAGCGGGAAAATATTCCAAAAATAATTAAAAATGCAAAATCTTAGGAAATTAATCCCGCATCTCTTTGGCTAATATATGTCTCAAGGGTGTGAAGGGATCGAAAAGAGTAGATTGCTGCCAGTTGCGTACAACGTGAGTGCAGTACTTACCCACAAGGTCTCGATTCGGCTTAGGACGCTATAGATTA
>NZ_JACHVD010000016.1:66245-73254 GCF_025377055.1 Acinetobacter sp. T_3_1
TAGGAAATTAATCCCGCATCTCTTTGGCTAATATATGTCTCAAGGGTGTGAAGGGATCGAAAAGAGTAGATTGCTGCCAGTTGCGTACAACGTGAGTGCAGTACTTACCCACAAGGTCTCGATTCGGCTTAGGACGCTATAGATTATCAATTTATAGGCATAAGGTTATAACTTACAAAATTATAATGGTTGAAGTAAAACAGTATGTTTTCCCTGACCCCCTAAAAAATTCTCCAGCCAAGACAAGTATTAAAAAAACATTATAAAAATTATTAAAAACAAATACATGGTTTTAAATTTAACTGCAAAAAAGCGGATACAAATCAGTTGTTCATTTTCCTTCATAAAATCTGCTAATTTAGAATATATAAGCAAGCATCCGGTCAGGTCATAAAAATGATAAATGATGATTTTTGGAGCCGTTTTTTACTGTGTTCATTACTTATAAATTACATCATCTTAATGATCTGGTTTTTGGTGTTTATTTTTGCCCGTAACTGGATGAAACAGGTGCATGGCAAATGGTTCCAGCTTTCCGATCACACCTTCGATGCCATTCATTATGGGGGCATGGCCGTATATAAAATTGGCATTCTATTGCTTAATCTGGTGCCATTTCTGGCCTTATATCTGATCCGAAATTCCTAGGCCGGATTGGAGGATTGAAACGGTTGATATAGAAAGGTTGATATAGATAGATCGTCTGTAAACAGCGGTTTCGGAGCTGATAAAAACAGAACCGCTGCTATAAAAAATAAGCAAAAGAGGAATTCGGCAGCATGAATCAATTCAAGTCCGCACTGGTTTTAGGTGCTTTCATTTGTCTGGGAATGATTCTTGCGGGATGGATTCTGGGCAGTAGTGCAGTCAAAATCAAGCAGTATGAACGTATAGTCTCGGTCAAAGGTCTATCTGAACGAGAGGTGAAAGCCGATGTCGCAGTATGGCCGATCCGTTTTAGCTCGGCCAGTCAGGACCTGACCCAGCTGTATGACACTATGGAAATACAAACCCAGCAAATTCAGGCATTTTTAAAAACCGAAGGTTTTAGCGCGCAGGAAATTACCACCGCAGCTCCGGTCACGACCGATAAATATGCCCAGCAATACGGCGGTGATGCCAATGTCGCACTCCGTTATACCGCGCATCAGACCATTACCATCTATACCCATAAAATAGATGCAGTGCGGGCGGCACAAAGCCGTCTGGTGGCTTTGGGTAAAAAGGGCATTGCCTTTGGTGGCGATGATTCAGGGCAACGAACCGAATATTTATTTACCAAGTTAAATGATATCAAGCCGGCCATGATTGAGCAGGCGACCCAGAATGCCCGCAGTGTGGCAGAAAAATTTGCAGCCGATTCCAAAAGCCGTCTAGGCAAAATCAAGGCAGCCAATCAGGGATTGTTCAGCATTGAGGATCGCGACAGCAATACCCCGTATTTAAAGAAAGTCCGTGTGGTGTCCACCGTTGATTATTATCTGGCTGATTGAATGGGATAACAGGGCACAAGAAAAATGTGCTTTGATTTATGGATAAATTCCAATAATCCTGCTTTTTCCGCAATAAAAAACCTTTATTTTAATGTGAATGATAAAAAATTCTTTTAAATCTTTATTTAGAGAAAAAAATTACCAAAATTGATGGAAAATTAAAAGTCTTAGGAAATTAATCCCGACTGCCTTTGGCTAATATATGTCTCAAGGGTGTGAAGGGATCNAAAACCTTTATTTTAATGTGAATGATAAAAAATTCTTTTAAATCTTTATTTAGAGAAAAAAATTACCAAAATTGATGGAAAATTAAAAGTCTTAGGAAATTAATCCCGACTGCCTTTGGCTAATATATGTCTCAAGGGTGTGAAGGGATCGAAAAGAGCAGATTGCTGCCAGTTGCGTACAACGTGAGTGCAGTACTTACCCACAAGGTCTCGATTCGGCTTAGGACGCTATAGATTACCAATTTATAGGCATAGGGTTATAATTTACAAAGTTATAATGGTTGAAGTAAACCACAGATGTTTTCCCTGACACCCTCAAAATTTTTATAAACAATAAAAAATAACAATTCTTTTTCTTTTCATTTATTTAACCTACATCAAATTTTATCCCCCTGAATGTGCATTGCATCATCAAAAATATACTGATCACTTGATATAAAGTAATTTTCCATAAAAAAACAAAATAGTCGGCTGAAAAAACGCTTGCTAGAATGGTATTCGATCATTTCAACATGAGCCAATAACAATGAAAAAATACGAATTGGAAATTCGTCATCCACAGCACTTGAGTGAGCAGGATGCAGAAGCTTTAGGATTATTTGAAAGTACAGAAATATTGAGCCAATTCGATGCAATCAACTGGCGCCGCCAACTGGTTTCACAACTGGAAATGAATGGGGCCATTACCAGTTTTACCGTAACCGATACCGCTACCCAGCAATGCCTGCGCCTCAGTTTAAATGCCTATTCGGCCTCCGATCAGCTGGCATTCAAGCTGGACAGCGATATTGAAATTGTTACTCCGCAAAAGAACCTGTTTGGTTTAATCACTTTAAAAAACAAGGATTATGTGGCTTTTAAACAGCTCAGTCTGGGGCAGGCCAGAGCCTACCTCAACCATTTTCTAGATGGTCAGCTCGACACCCTGAAAGACAGCTATAAAACCACGCTGGAAAAACCGAAGCAGACATAATTTTGGCGGGATGGTCCAGCATTGACAGCTCTGGCAGAGATTGTTATTTTGCGCGCATTCTCCCACGTGCCGTAATGCTATGCCCATCAACGATAACTTCGTGTATATGCCGCCTCAGGAACCGCTTGCCATCGTCTATGAAGATGAAGACCTGGTGGTGATTGAAAAACCGGCAGGGCTGTTGTCCGTTCCGGGACGTTTGCCTGAACATCATGACAGTGCTTATTTTCGGGTATTGGAACGCTATCCCAACGCTAAAATTACTCACCGTTTAGATATGGCAACTTCCGGTATTTTGATGTTTGCCAAACACCGTGAAGCAGAAGTGGCGGTCAGTAAAATGTTTCAGGCACGTACGGTCAAAAAAAACTATATTGCGCTGGTTCAAGGCAAGCTCGAAGCCGAGGGGAGTGTCGAGGTGCCATTAATTACCGACTGGGAAAACCGGCCGCGTCAAATCGTGCATTTTGACTTGGGAAAACCCGCCAGAACGCTGTATCAGGCCTTGGAATATTCTGAAGCGGAAGACATTAGCCGGGTACTGCTGACCCCGATTACCGGACGCTCTCATCAGTTGCGGGTGCATATGCAGTATATCGGCCATCCGATTACCGGCGACAAGCTCTATCATCCAGAGCCCTACCAGAGTCCATTAAAACGTATGGCCTTACATGCCAGCTATCTGGCTTTTAAACAGCCTTTAAGCGGAGCAGATGTTGAAATTAAGGTGAAAATTCCTTTTTAATCAATATGTTGTAATTTTACTTATTCAAAGGCCCATAATTTTAATAATAAGTTACATATATGCTATGAGGGTTGACTTCTTCTTGTCGGCCAACTGATTTATGATGATGGAAATCTAAGAATAATAAAAAAATGCGACCAATCGCACACAATATCCCTTTTTCTAATGATTGAAAAACATATTACTAATAAATAATGTGTCACCTTTCTTCGAAATAATAATTTTGAGATAATAATAATGCTTTATCTATATATCCTGACCACCTTCATTTTGGTGGGATTGCTTTATCGGGCAATCATAAAAATAAGAAAAAAACAGCGCACTCTGGAATCTTTGCAGGTAAATCTGGATCGCACGCGAAATAATCTGGCAGAGCATGAACAGCAAAACGATGCGCTGCACCATCAATTAAATACCTGTCGTATCGAGATCGGCAATCTAAAAAACCGGGTTGAAAAGTTGAGTCAGTATCAAGACGTTTTGGATACTGAGCATTACGTTGCAGAGCGAAAAAACCAGGTCGAGAGCTTTGTCGAAGCCACTAAAACTGAAGCAGAGTTTCTGCTGGAAAAAATGAAGGCAGAGATTGAAAACACTCGACATTATCTGGAAAAACTGGAAAAAAATAGCCGGCTTAACCTGGAAGCCCAGGCCAGAGAACGATTAGGGGCTTTTTATCATCAGGCAGTAGAACAAGAAAAATTGGCCACAATTTCAAAAGCACTGGAAAACAAGATTCAGGGTTATGGCCTTCAATATGTGTATCCTGCACAAATCCTGTTGGACCAATTGATTGAAGGCTATGAGGATATTCATGCCGCGCAGCAGTTAACAGAAGTCCGCCGAAAAATAAAAAATGCCATTGCAGCAAACAAGGTGGGTCAATGTGAGTATGTCGAGGAAAATCGCAGACTTTCTGCCATCGCTCTGGTTACGCATGTGTTTAACAGCAAGGCTGACCTGTATTTATCTCAATTAGAGCATGACACGGTGGGGCTGTTTATTCAGGCGTTGCAAGATGATTTTATCCTGATCAATCATTATGGAGCAGCATTCAGCCATGCCCGAATTCATGAATCATTTTTAAAGTTACGTCTGGAAGAGTTTAAGCTTGCAGCCCTGGTTTCAGCCTTCAAGGCACAGCAACCGAATGAGCCAGGTGAATTGCAGCAGCAGATGGTGGAAGGCTAAGACCAGCGATCTGTGGAAAATAAAATGGCAGGACAAAGGGGACTTATCAGCACAAGTGTTGTAGTTAAGCTAAACAGTGAAATGGCTAAACTGAAACAAACTTGAGCTAATCTGTATGGCATGATATAGCTGATATCTAATTACAATAAGGAAACACTCCATGACACGCGATTTTGACCAATTCCCCGATGATGAAAATGGTAATGTACTTTGGCAAATGGCCGAAGATGGCGACGACCTGACTGAAGCGCATGAAATTGAATTTTCCATAGCTTTTCAGACTGAAGAACAGGCACAAAAATGTGCACTTTATCTGCTCAAAGAAGAACAAAAAATTAGCCTGTTTGAAGATGAAGAAGCCGACACGGTCGAGTGGATTATCACCATTTATGTGTATATGGAACCTGAATATTCAGACATCGTCGATCTGGAAGAATGGTTCACTAAAATCGCGACGCAATGTGGCGGTGAATATGATGGCTGGGGCTGTATGGCTTATGTCTATGAAGATGAAGACTGGGAAAATGAAGTCAAAAGTTAATCCCTATTCCTAAACAATTTTAATGGCTGGGGGATGATCCAGGTTTGAGCCAGTACAGTTAATTGGATCGAACCTGTTAAAAAGGCCTTAAACATTTAGATGCTTAGGGCCATTTTCATATCAAGATTTTATAAGAATCATACCCCATCCACTGAAACTCAGAAGAAGCTGTTCAAGCCGCTTTTGCATTCTATTCCTTTCTATTGATTTTAAACTTTCTGAATTTATTTAAATATTTGATTTTAAAATTAAAAATTTATGTGATGGACTGATGCTTTTCAGCCACGCCAGTTTAATTTCCTCTTTCTGCTTTATTTACCAAATACCTTCAATGTGTATACCAAGCACTTCCTTTGTAAAGCAAACTCCTTGCTAGATTAATACATAAATTACAAAACAGTTTATTCCTATTCAAGGCATGGAAGGAGCACGGCATGGCAGTGAATAATTATGTGGCCTATGGTCCAGAAGTCGAACAAAAACAGGAAAATGAAGAAGAAGATATTCAGTATATTGTAGATTATATGACCCAAAGCAATACTGAGGTTTTTGACAAGCATCGTCATGCAGTTCGCGATGCGCATGCTAAATCCCACGGTTTCTTAAAAGGCATTTTAACCATTCCTGAAAACCTGCCCGATCACTTGGCGCAGGGAATTTTTGCCCATCCGGGCTATTATGATGTCATGGTCCGTCTGTCTGCTGCTCCCGGGGATTTGCGTAGCGATAAGACACCGGTGCCGCATGGTTTTGCCCTTAAAATTTTAAATGTGCCGGGCGAGCGCTTATTGCCGGAAGATTCCAGTGAGGGAAAAAATCAGGATTTTCTGATGGTCAATATGCCGGTGCTGGTTTTTGGAACGGTACGCAAATATATGCAAATGCTGCCTTTTATGACTGAAGTGGAAAGGGCACCTGAACTGGTCATGCGTGGTTTACGCGGTGTCATGCGTGGGGTCGATCATCTGGTCAGTCGTGCGGGCTTTCCGGGATCTGCGACGATCAAAGGACTGGCACGTAGCCAGCATCATATACTCGGGGAAACCTATCACAGCATGGCAGCATTACGTTATGGCAACTATATTGCCAAAATCAGTGTGGCACCTGAATCTGAGTCGGTAAAACAACTGACTGGCATACCGATGCAAATTCAGGAAGATTCCGGCATACGTGATCTGGTCCAGGATTTTTTTAAGCGTAATACGGCTGATTATGTTATTCGCGCTCAGCTATGTACCAACCTGGACCGTATGCCTGTTGAAGATGCCGCCGTGTTGTGGGATGAAGATGAATCACCGCATCAGGTCATCGGAACTTTACATTTTCCAAAACAGCAGACCTTTAGTCCGGCACGTCGGGTCTATTCAGATGACGTGCTGTCTTTCAATCCGTGGCATGGGGTAAAAGAACACCAGCCTTTAGGTTCCATCATGCGGGTACGCATGCAGGTGTATGAGCGTTCATCCTGTTTTCGGCACTATATGAATACTCAGCCGCGCACAGAACCCAATCATATTGATGACATGCCAGACTAGATATTTAAAACTGGATTTGATATTTAACTTAGATTAGCATTTGAAGTGCAACAGCATGTTGTTGCCATAATACCTGACTCGGACTTTTAAAGCCGAGTCTTTTTCTTGGGCGATGATTCAAACGTTGAGTGATTTCTGCAATATATTCATCCGTATAGGCATTTAAATTACTGCCTTTTTTAATATATTGCCTGATTAAGCCATTGGTATTTTCATTCGTGCCTCGTTGCCAAGCGCTATAAGGATCAGCGAAATACCAGTCTATTTCTAATTCTTGAGCAGTATACTCATGCAGGCTGAACTC
>NZ_JACHVD010000016.1:73359-73959 GCF_025377055.1 Acinetobacter sp. T_3_1
AATCGTATCTATTTCCAAATCACCAAAGCGAGTCCGCTGCTCAATCTCAATAGGTCTGTCATGAATGCTTTTACGATTACTCAGCTGACCACGGGTTTCAGGAGAGCCGTATTTCCTCTTTCTTTGATTTCTGAAACGTAGGTTATGAAAGAGTGTACCGCCCTTATTTTTATCCTGCCGTATAAAGCGATAAATTGAATGCAAACTGACTGGAACACGAGAAGCAATCTGTTCAGGGCTCCATTGAAGATCAAGATAAGAGATGACATGTGCCCATATTTCACAAGGGATTCTTTTAGGATTAGGACAATGCCGTCTTCGAGCTACTTTATTGGCATGTTTAGCAAAATAGCCATTTCTCGCTCGATTACGTTTGATTTCTCTAGAAATGGTTGAAGGTGAGCGATTCAGTCTCCAAGCGATATAACGTTTAGAAAAACCTTCACGTAACAAGGTATAAATCTGATATCTTTCTTCTTGGGTAAGATGAGTGTAGTTCATGATGCAACTTTGACTTTGGTCGGTCGGAAGCAAAATGCTAGCTCATCTTGCTTCCTTCCAATAATTTAATCTCTGTTGCACTTCATTTGAGAATCTAAG
>NZ_JACHVD010000017.1:0-70050 GCF_025377055.1 Acinetobacter sp. T_3_1
CTCAACATTTAGGGAAAACAGGTTGGACAGTTCAACGTTTACTCAGAATAATTCAAGTGAATTTGTTTGAAAGAAGAACTTTAAAAGCTTTATTTTCACCCGATAAAATACCCATAAAACAAGAGGAAGCTCAAATGAGCTTCCTCTTGTGAAAAATTGTGGGACAGCAATGACCCCAGGGTAAGCTTTTTTTTGCTTAAAATAACTTAAGCGATCGTTCTTACGCAAAAAACCTTAAGCTGTTTGCTCAAGTACTTTCTTGAATAAATCTTTTTGCTCTTGGCTTGGCTTGGCTGTCTGTAAAGCCATCAATTGTGACATATCGCCTTGAACCTTGATTTTACCGGTCATGAATGCCTGCATTGCAGCAGCCATATCGAATTCCAGGAACACTTTACGCAAAGTTTCACCATCCATGTTCAACGTGGTTTTCGCATTTGAGGATAGACCTTTTTTGATTACCCCACCATCCAGAGATAATTCTGTATTGCCCTGAGCATCAGACACCACCAGGTTGATTGCTAAATTTGCAAGTGCAGGTGGCAAGTTTAAATCACCCGCTTGCGCAGTTAATTTTTCTACAGTTGAAAACCAATCATCAGTTAAAAAGGCAGGCATGATCTTTCCTCAATTTATTTGTTCATTTGTGTCGCCTATCCAGACAACATCTTTGTGAAGCTATTTTGCTTGAAGCTTGTTATAGCATGTAAAACCGTTTTCTGCTTAACGTTTTTTGTACGATGCGTTCAATTTTTATGTTTTTAATACATTTATTAAATAAATCAGATATATAAAGTTATATAAAATAGACACCAACCCTAAAATTGGTGTCTAGAAACTAATCTTAGTCTGCTGCAAAACCCAGGTTGACCATGTTGATCCGTTTGCTTTGCCCTTCTTCTTCCGTTGAGCAGCTCGCAGTGAAATCAATTTCACGCTGTGCGTCTAAAGCTTCAAAGTCAAACAGTTCACGGTCGGCCAATTGCGAAGGCGATACATTCTGCATGGCACCAAAAATACTGTGTAAGCGTTTTGGATACTGTTTATCCCATTCACGCAGCATGTCATTAATCATGGCGCGTTGTAGGTTCTCCTGTGAACCGCACAGGTTACACGGAATAATCGGGAACTGGCGCATTTCTGCATATTTGATGATGTCTTTTTCTTCCACATAAGCCAGTGGACGAATCAGGATATTTTTCTTGTCGGATGACAGCAGTTTCGGTGGCATGGCCTTCAGGCTACCGCCATGAAACAGGTTCAGGAAGAACGTGGCCATAATGTCATCACGGTGATGACCTAAAGCGACTTTGGTCGCGCCAATTTCCTGCGCAAAGCCATACAATGAACCACGACGTAAACGTGAACACACTGCACAGTAGGTTTTACCTTCAGGCGTCAGCTTTTTGGTAATGCTGTACGTGTCTTTTTCCAGAATATAATAAGGAATTTTATTTTCCTCTAAATAATGGGGCAAGACATCTTCCGGGAAACCGGGCTGCTTTTGGTCCAGGTTCACAGCCACCACATCAAAATTGATCGGTGCAATCCGTTTAAACTGCAACAAAATATCCAGCAAGGTATAACTGTCTTTACCCCCAGAAATACAGACCATTACCTTATCGCCATCTTCGATCATTTTAAAATCACGAATGGCATGACCGACTTGACGGCGAAGCTTTTTCAATAAACGGTAATATGCCGAACTAGTTGGCAGTTCTGGTTTGAAATTAAATCCTTGTTCGGACTCAACTGGCGAGTACATAGACGAGATTTACCCATAAATAAAAATACCGCGCAATTTTATCCGATTCAGCCTGAACAAGCACCAAAAGAATGTAATTTCTGCAAATTGTTTATTACTACCCTTTTCATTTAAAACTCCCAAGTTTATTTTAACCTTATGAGTTCAAATTTTAGCCACAATGCTTACCATTTGTACTTTTCCACAGTTGTCCACAAAACCTGTGGATAACTTTGTGGATTTTAAAACACTTGACAAGGTGTCAGACCTATTATTTAAGGCTTCTATTTAAATTGATTATTTTTTGATCAATTTTGTTATTTTTTAAAATCAATGACTTAAGTGTGTCAAGTTATCCTGATTAAAAAAAAATTAAAATTTTTTTTGATTACTATCTCAACAAACAGCTCTTGCTTTTTACAAACTTTTGGTGAAATTAATAGAGTAATACTTTCCATCTTGTTTTTTTTTGTTAAACTCCACTTGTACTATGTTTGGAACAAATGTTGTCTATTTATAAAAATGAAAAATAACTTTGTAAAAATTGGACTTTATTTTTTGGGGTGTGTGGCAGTTCAATCTGTTGCAACGACCAGTTATGCCGGACAGACCATCTATCAGTTAAAAGACTCGAATGGTACGACCTTGCTCACCAATAAGAAAAATCGTTACAACCATCTCAAAGTCGAGAAAAAGACCTACTATCCAGACAGCAATATCCATAGCTATAGTAACTGGGGTTCATCCGAAGCTTCAGTACTTCCGAGTTACAGCCGCAATAAAAATGCTTTTGATTCCATTATTAAACAGGCCGCGTCTCAACATGGCATATCGGAAGGCCTGATTAAAGCAGTCATGCATACTGAATCAGGCTTTAATGTCAATGCCCGCTCCCCTGTTGGCGCACAGGGACTGATGCAGCTCATGCCTGCGACTGCAAAACGTTTTAATGTTTCAAATGCTTTTGATCCCTATCAAAATATTATGGGTGGAGCAAAATATTTATCCTGGCTGATGAAACGTTTTAATGGCAATACCTCACTGGTTCTGGCCAGTTACAATGCAGGTGAAGGCAATGTCGCCAAATACGGCGGCATTCCCCCGTTTAGAGAAACCCAGGACTATGTCAGACGTGTGAGCAGCCGCTTCAGCAACTTATATTCCAATGGCTTGGGTCATAGCTCAAGTTCGGCAAAGTCGAGTTCTGATGCCGGCAAAATTGTTGCCCAGTCCGACAATTATGAATCCGCTTCAGCACATGCAGCCCCTCGTTATAGTTCACAGCGTCAAATCATTATGGCATCCGATGGCAGCTTCACCGATGCTCCCGGCTCATATGCCACAGCCCATGCGACAGCTTCAGCAAAAATTTCAATTGCTGACAATTAAATTGTTTTAGAAACTGCATCATTATAGAGTTTTGTTAATTTTTCCTTGAATTTTTAAGACTTACACCTCATATTTAGTGAGATGATTTTTGATTTATAAATCAGATTATTTTTTTATTATAAGAGGATTTTCTCAATGATGCGGATTGGTTTGTTCTTGCTAACCAACCTCGCGGTACTGGTAGTAGCTGGCATTATCTTGTCACTCTTCGGTGTCGGTAGTTACCATGGCGCGGGTGGCTTAAATCTAGGCAATCTACTAGTGATCTGTTTTGTCTTTGGTATGGTTGGCTCTCTCATTTCGTTGTTTATGTCGAAATGGATGGCAAAAAAGTCTACCGGGACAGAGTTAATTGACCCGAATGCGCCTCGTAACCAGGCTGAAGCATGGTTATTACAAGAAATTACGCAATTATCGCAACGTGCCGGCATTAACATGCCAGAAGTGGGTATTTTCCCATCTTATCAGTCGAATGCTTTCGCTACAGGCTGGAATAAAAACGATGCATTGGTTGCCGTTTCAACCGGCTTGCTCGAACGCATGAATAAAGACGAACTTCGTGCGGTGCTTGCGCATGAGATCGGTCACGTTGCCAATGGTGACATGGTTACGCTTGCCTTGATTCAAGGTGTAGTCAACGCCTTTGTCATGTTCTTTGCCCGTGTGGTCGGTGACTTTATTGACCGTAATGTCTTTGGCCGTGAAGATGGCGAAGCACCGGGACTGGCTTATTTTGCCATTACCATCGTACTGGATATCGTGTTTGGTATTCTGGCTTCTGCCATTGTGATGTGGTTCTCGCGTCATCGCGAATACCGTGCCGATGAAGCCGGAGCACGTTTAGCCGGTAAACAGGCCATGATTTCTGCATTATTGCGTTTACAGGCAGAATCTGAACTGCCAGATCAAATGCCAAAAGAAATGAAAGCGTTCTCTATTGCAGAAGGTAAAGAACAAGGTTTCAGCCTGGCTGCTTTGTTCCAGACCCATCCTACCATTGAACAACGTGTAGCTGCATTACAACAGTTAAATTGCCCATAATCTGTTGAGATAAAACAGAATAAAAAGAGCCTCCTGCATGGAGGCTTTTTTTTATGACTAGCTTCAATACAATAGGCTGTCATTAAAAGACAATTACACACGCCACTCAATATGCATGATTAACAGCAAAATCATCGATTGGTTGATCTTGCAGGGGCTAAATGTTTAGTGTTTGCCAGCATTGCCATAACCAGCTCAATCCCAACCACATAGCAAGGGCCAATATAATGATAAAAATAACGCCCAACAGGTCAGGAAGATGCAGCCAGATCCAGGCCACCACAGGGTTACGCCAAAATGCTGAAGACTGCTGCTTCTGTTCCAGACGTTCATGCAAAAAGGGATGGGTGACATGTGATTCACTGCGAATCTGATATTCCTCACGAATATGATCGTGCACAATCGCTAAAGCTTTGCGGCTTGGACGTATAAAAACGTCAAAAACCGTTCCAGCAACAGGAATAAAACCGACTACGGCATCCATCATGGCCAATTTCATCACCGGAGTCAGCTTGCTTTGCGGTACGCCAATTTGCTTGGCTTTATAGATGGCATAACAGGTCAAGACAAAACCCGCGACATCTCCAACCACAGGAATGGTACTTAAGGCAGCATCCGCCCCCACCCCTTGTTTGGTAAAGGGAATACGCACCACCGAATCCATCATATTGGCAAACTTGGCTAAATCGCGCTCCAAACGTATGACTTCTTGCCGGCTGAGTTTTTGTTGTTCAGACATTGCTGGTTCCAAAGAAAAGATCGCTCTAACTGCTTGAGATTACATCATATCTGTGCTGTTTGAAGTGTATGGATATCATTAACCAGTGAACGTGAATCATACTCCCCATCCTATTACATGCTGGACTGATGAAGAGATTGATCTTGCCTTAACTGCTTCATTAACCTGTTCCATTCTCAGAACCACTCAATAAGCCCCTTTTGCTGCAAGTCTATTGAATGGTTGAATTGAATTCAGGTTATACCCGGGTTTTGGTTTTCAACAGCGTGCGAATCAGCACATACATAAAGGGAATAAAAATCAGCACCAAGATGGTCGCGAAAATCACCCCCCCCAATACGCTCACACCAATTTCCTGACGGCTGGCAGCACCCGCACCAAAGGCAAAGACCAGTGGAATTACCCCTGCACCAAAAGCCAGAGAAGTCATCAGAATCGGGCGTAAACGCAGGCTGGCTCCTTCCAGTGCAGCTTCAATCACACTGCGGCCTTGCTGCTCTGCAAGGGAGGCAAACTCAACAATTAAAATGGCATTTTTACAGGACAGGCCAATGGTGGTGAGCAAGGCAATCTGGAAATAAATGTCGTTCGGAAAACTGGCAAAATAACTGAACAGGATATTACCGCCAATGCCCAGAGGAATGGCACTTAATACCGCCGTAGGAATAGACCAGCTTTCATACAGTGCAGCCAAACACAGGAAAATAAAACCGATTGACAGCACATACAGCAATAGCGCCTGATTACTCGAGCGTTTTTCTTCAAAGGACAAACCGCTCCATGCCACATCTATACCCGGGTGCTGTGCCACCAGCTGCTCAACCTCCTGCATTGCAACACCGGAACTGACATCTTTGGCGGTATCCGCTTCCATTTGCAAGGCGGTATAACCCATATAACGATTGACCACATCCGGCCCGCCACTCCAGCTGACCGTGGCAAAATTGCTAAAGGACACCATCTGGTTCAAGTCATTGCGCACATACCAGTATTGTAGGTCTTCAGGTTTGGAACGAAATTCCGCATCGCCCTGCATCATCACCCGTTTAATCCGGCCACGATCAATAAAATCATTGATATAGCTGCCGCCCCAAGCGCTTGCCAGGGTACTGTTAATGGCTGCTTGCGACAGGCCATTGGCCATCGCCAGTTTCTGGTCAATATTCACCTTTAAGCCTGCTTTATCTGGATTTGAACGCTTGTCCAGGTTTTCAAAACTGCTGTATTGTTTTGCCTGCTGCTGCAATTGCTTAAACTGGCTATCCAGATAGGCACGACCTTGGCCATTGATGTCACGAATCCAGAAATCCAGCCCGTCAGTTTGGCCTAAACCACTGACCGAAGCGGGCATCGTCACATTAATCTGTGCATTCGGATTGTTTTTAAAATGCTTTAAGGCGCGCTCACGAATGGCTTGAGCCGAATTTTCTTTGCCGGAGCGTTCATCCCAGGGCTTTAAGGCAATAAAACCCTGACCCAAATTTTGTCCCGTTCCGGCCATATTACGGCCATAACGAACCATCACCAGATTGACATTATTTTTTTCATTTTTCAGGAAATACTGTCTGATTTGTTCACCAATTTCGGAACTTTTCGACATCGGTGCGCCATCTGCCAGTTTAAACTGCACGTTTAAAATGCCCTGATCTTCACTGGGAATAAAACTGGTCGGTAAAGCCCGATAGAACAGCGCAAAAACACTGATCAGTGCCGCAAAAATGACGAGGCACCCCCCCTTGTGCTGCAGGCTAAGATTGGATAATTTTAAATAACCATGTTTTAGGCCATCCAGTTTTTGGTTAAACCAGACCGCCCATCGGGCAGGCTGTGGATTCGGCTTTAAAATCAGGGCACATAAAGCTGGAGTTAAAATCAGGGCAACAGCCAGTGATAAAGCCATGGCAGCAACCAGGGTAATGGAAAACTGGCGATAAATCACACCCGTAGAACCGCCAAAAAAAGCCATGGGAATAAACACGGCTGTGAGTACCAATGTAATTCCGACCAATGCCCCACTAATTTCCTGCATGGATTCAAGTGATGCTTCTTGAGCCGTCAAGTTTTTCTCATGCATCAGCCGCTCAATATTTTCCACCACCACAATCGCATCATCCACCAGCAGCCCGATCGCCAGAACTAAGGCAAACAGGGTGAGCGTATTGATACTTAAGCCCAAGACATACAATACTGCCATGGTCCCCAGCAGAACCACCGGTACGGTAATGGCAGGAATCAGGGTCGCGCGCCAGTTTTGCAGGAACAGGAACATCACTACAATCACCAGCAACACGGCTTCAACCAGGGTTTTCACCACTTCCTTGATGGATTCTTTTACAAATGGCGTGTTGTCACGCGGATAAACCAGCTTATAGCCTTCAGGAAGCTGCTTCGAAATCTTATCCACTTCAGCCTGAATCAGGGCTGAAGTCGCCACGGCATTGGCACCGGAAGCCAGCGAAATGCCCATCCCGGCAGAAGGAAAACCGTTAATGGTATTAAAAGATTGATAATTTTCTGCCCCCAGTTCAACCCGGGCGACATCTTTTAAATAGATAAAACTGCCATTACGCGCAGATTTGACAATGATATTTTCAAATTCAGGCACCGTTTTCAAACGTGAACCAGAAGTGACTTTGGCATTTAAATACTGGTCTTCTACAGTCGGCAAATCCCCCACCGCCCCTGCTGCCACCTGGGTATTTTGTGCTTCAACCGCTGCGCGGATATCACTCGGCATTAAATTGTATTGTTTTAATTTTAAGGGGTTTAACCAGATGCGCATGGCATATTGCGAACCGAACACATCCACTTCGCCAATACCGTCTATACGCGCCAGCTCTTCTTCCAGATGGGTCTGCATATAGTCCGACAGGGCAATGCTGTCACTTTTACCCGAGGCATCATACAGGCCAATGACCATGTGCGTGTCACCCAGTGACTTGAATACATTGACACCCTGACGTTGCACTTCATCCGGTAAACGGTTCAGCACACCATTAATCGCATTTTGTACCTGGACTTGCGCCGTATCCGGATCGGTCCCATTTTCAAAACTGATGTTAATGCGGCTACGACCAGATGAATCGCTGCTGGAACTAAAATACAGCAAATGATCAATACCTTTAATTTGCTGTTCCAGCACCTGGGTGACACTTTCTTCCACCGTTTCTGCTGAGGCACCATTATAGCTGGCACTGACACTAATACGTGGCGGTGCGATATCCGGAAAACGCTCGACCGGTAAACTCAGCGTTGCAAACACACCAAAAGCCATCAAGATGATGGCTAAAACACCGGCAAAAATCGGTCGATGAATGAAAAATCTAGACAGCATATGTCCTGGTCACTTAAATGGTGAGGAATAAAAATTCAACGCAATCATTGAACCCTTAAAATGATGGATTTGATATTGATAATCAATAACAGAAATATAAAAGCCAATCATATTTAACAGAAAAAATCAGACTTTGCCTTAAATAAGGAGAAAATATGGAGATAATTTTTTATCAAAAGCTTATTTCTTGTAAATTTTACTCCTGACCCAAATTTTTTACTGTTTTTATTTCATTATTTTAATTGAATTTATTGAATTAATTTTTAATTAAGCAATGCCGAATATGATTGCCCAAATTATTGTCTGTTTGAGCACCATGAACTCTTATTCCCCCTTTAAAGGCAAGACCGGTGTTAAGCGTGTCTTGAATGCAACCCAGTATTCTCTTGCCGGTTTTAAGTCTGCCTTTAGCCATGAAGCCGCTTTTCGCCAGATCGTCCTGATCAATATAGTCCTTATTCCAGGCAGTTTTTTTCTAAATGTGACCGCGGTTGAACAGGCCCTGATGGTTGCCGTCTGTTTACTGGCTTTGATTGTGGAATTATTGAATTCAGCAATTGAGGCGGTGGTCGACCGTATTTCCCTGGAAAAGCATCCTCTTTCAAAAAATGCCAAAGACATGGGCAGTGCCGCACAGTTTGTCGCGCTTGGCATCATCTTTTTTGTGTGGCTGATTATTTTAATGAAATAAGCATTTTATTGCTTTCATTTTTGCAGCTTTTAAAGCAGCAGCTTTTATCGCGTGTTTTTATATCGCATTCTAGACTTTGAAGCATAAAAAAAACCCGGCTTGCGCCGGGTTTTTCGAATCAGTTCAGTGCTTAGTGAGCAGCGAATTGGTTCATTGTGTTTTTAGCATCATCGTGCGCTTTAAGAGCGTTGTCACCAGAGAAGATTTCTTTGTGATCATCACCGATGTCAGAACCCGCCATTGCCTGGTGTTTAACACAAGCGATACCGCCACGGATTTCTTTACGTTGTACGCCAGCAACATAAGCCAACATACCTTCAGAACCGAAGTAACCTTGAGCAAGCTCGTGAGTAGAAAGAGCAGCTGTATGGTAAGTCGGAAGTGTGATCAAGTGGTGGAACACACCTGCTTCACGAGAAGCATCTGCTTGGAATGTACGTACTTTTTCGTCAGCGTCTGCAGCCAATTCAGTGTTGTCGTACTCAGCGCTCATTAATTTAGCGCGGTCGTATGCAGAAACGTCTTTACCTTCAGCAACCCAACGGTCGTAAGCTTGTTGACGGAAGTTTAAAGTCCAGTTGAACGATGGAGAGTTGTTATAAACAAGTTTCGCATTTGGAACAACTTCTTTCACACGGTTAACCATGTGTGCAATTTCTTCTACGTTTGGAGTCGCAGTTTCGATCCAAAGCAGGTCAGCACCGTTTTGAAGGCTGGTTACACAGTCAAGTACAACGCGGTCAATTTGAGTGCCTTCACGGAACTGGTACAAACCAGAAGCTAAACGTTTAGGACGGTGAAGTTTACCATCACGCTTGATCAGGATTTCGTCTTCTTTCGCTTCAGAGATGTCAATTTCTTGAGTGTCTAAGTAGCTGATGTATTGAGAAGCGATGTCGCCTGGCTCTTTAACCACTGGGATTTTTTGAGTCAAGTCAGCGCCTTCAGAGTCAGTACGTGCAACGATGATACCGTCGTCAAGACCCATTTCCAGGAACGCGTAACGTAAAGCGTGGATTTTAGCGATGAAGTCTTCGTGTGGAACAGTTACTTTACCAGCTTGGTGACCACATTGTTTCGCATCAGAAACCTGGTTTTCGATTTGTAGTGCACATGCACCCGCTTCGATCATTTTCTTAGCAAGCAAGTAAGTCGCTTCTTCGTTACCGAAACCAGCGTCGATGTCCGCAATGATTGGCACAACGTGAGTTTCAAAATTGTCGATTTGCGCAGTGATTTCAGCAGCTTTAGCAGTGTCACCAGCGTCTTGTGCTTTTTTAAGTGCACGGAACAAATCGTTTAATTCTTTTGCGTCAGCTTGACGTAAGAAAGTGTAGATTTCTTCGATCAATGCAGGAACAGAAGTTTTTTCGTGCATAGATTGGTCAGGAAGAGGACCGAATTCTGAACGAAGTGCAGCAACCATCCAACCAGAAAGGTAGATATAACGCTTGCTTGTAGTACCGAAGTATTTTTTGTTCGCAATCATTTTTTGTTGCGCAACAAAACCGTGCCAGCAACCTAAAGATTGAGTGTATTTGCTAGAATCGGCATCGTATTCAGCCATATCACGACGCATAATCGCAGCTGTATATTTAGCAATGTCTAAACCAGTTTTGAAACGGTTTTGCATTTGCATACGTGCAGCATCTTCAGGACTGATGTCTGCCCAAGTGTTGCCGAATTTTGCTTTTAATTCGCGGATTGCATCAATCGCTGTTTGGTATGTAGTCATGATATTTTCCTGTAATAATATTAGGATTTCATCAAGCGAAGGCTAAAATCACACTCATATTATTTGTTCAGATTTAGAGCGCTTCGTTAAGATGAACACAGATTAGATTGAGTTAAAAAATTAATCCAATATTCTCGATTAATTCTCAGTATTTATTTAAAAAATATGTAGATCAAAGTCGTATTATGTTTATGTTTAAAAATTTTAAGCCATTGTTTTAATTTAATTTATTTATAATATGCAAAATCATTTCTTGCTTACAAATTGTTCATTATGCTGCATTTTTCTTCATTAGACTTAAGTCTTGACTGCTACTGAAAAAGCTTGACCCGACATTTTCTCTCTCATTTTCGTACTTTTTTTCCTATATTTTCAAAATGCAGCTGTTTCTTATTTATGCTTATTTTGACTTTTATAGATTAAGGATTCTCTACTTTTGCAGGGTATTTAACCCCCGCTCAATTTCCTCAGGATTTATTTAAAACTTGACGCAATCATCACCGCCTCTCCCGATTCTACCTATATTCAATCTATATAAATCTCTCATTTATCTCGTTTCTTTTTTCATCAATATTCCTACACAAGCCTTGTCGCTTATGGCATAATCGAAATAATTTCATGAGTTTATTTTCGGTATTTCTTTTATGAATCTGGAGCGGGTCGATCTCAATCTATTAATATATCTTGATGTACTCCTTCGTGAAAAAAATGTAACGCGTGCGGCAGAACAATTGGGTGTGACCCAGCCTGCCATGAGTAACATTTTGCGTCGTTTACGTAACTTATTTAATGATCCGCTGCTCATTCGTTCTTCGGAAGGAATGACCCCTACAGAACGTGCTCTGGAATTACAACCTCGTATTCGCGATGCCCTTTCTGACCTGTCCATGATTTTAGAACCGCGTACCGAATTCCGTCCTTATACTTCAAACCGTGTTTTCCGTATCATGACCTCGGATTATGCGGAAGCGACTTTAGTCCCGCGTTTGGTCAAAGCATTACGCTCTGAAGCACCCAATGTCGTACTGGACTTTTTAACCCCAAGTGATGTGTCTTATCGTGACATGGAACAAGGCAAAGTCGATCTGGCGATTAACCGTTTCAATGAAATTCCGCAAAGTTTCCATCAGGTGCTGGTTTGGCGAGACAGTTTTTCCTGTTTGCTCAATAGCAAACACCCTGCCGCGGGGAATCTAAACCTTAAAAGTTATTTAGATGCACAACATATCTGGGTTTCTAAAACAGGGATGGGTGTTGGTTTTGGCGTGAACCCGGAAAAACAGGCCGGTTTAGGCTGGATTGATCAGGCTTTAGAGCGTATTGGTCAAAAGCGTAAAATTTCAGTGTTTACCCGTCACTATCAAATGCCGGGGTTATTGGCTGCCAATGTTGACCTCGTTGCGACTTTGCCGACACGCATCGCGCGTTTACAAGCCAAGAATCAAAATTTATTGATGAAAGATCCGCCCTTCTACATTCCCGAGTTTGAATTGAAGATGGCGTGGTGTCCATTATTGCATCATCACCCGGCACATCGCTGGTTGCGTCAGCTCATTCTGTATGTGGCCCGTCAGATGATTGAAGAAGAAAATCGTGAATTTTTAATGAATAATTCCCAATTTTCACATTATTAAGCACAATTTTTCTTAAATTCTTCTTTTTTAAGCTTATACTGTATTTAGTCAGGTAGTCATTTCATTACTACCTGACGTTCTTTTATGTTAAAAATATTCATAATAATGATGATCCACAGGTGGATTTGTGAGCCTCTTTCAAAATATCGTCATCATCATCATCCTCATTGCAGGTGCGGGATTCTTATCGCTCACCGAAATTGCCTTGGCGGGCGCACGTAAAGTTAAACTGAAAATACTGGCTGAATCTGGGGATGAACGTGCTCAGCAGGTCTTGGATTTACAGGAAAATTCGGCAGACTTTTTTGCAGCCTCACAAATCGGTCTAAATGCTGTTGCCATTCTTGGCGGTATTTTGGGTGAAGGGGCTTTCCGTCCTTATTTTCTCGAGCTGGTTTCACGTTTCTATACGGGTGCGTGGGCCGAAACGATCGGTTTTGCCTTGTCTTTTACTTTAGTCACGTCATTATTCATTCTGTTTGCAGACTTGATGCCAAAACGTCTGGCCATGATTGCTCCCGAAAAAATTGCCGTGTCTGTAATCAACCCGATTCAAATTTTTATTCGGGTATGTAAACCACTGGCGTGGATGATCAATGCCATTGCCAATCTGTTGTTCCGCCTGTTCAAGGTCAATACCACCCGTGAAGATAATATTACTTTTGATGATATCTCTGCCGTCATGGATGCCGGTGCACAGGCAGGCGTATTGCAGAAACAGGAACATCATTTCATTGAAAACGTATTTGAGCTTGAAGAACGTAATGTGCCTTCAAGTATGACCACACGTGAAAATGTGGTGTTCTTCACCCTTAAAGAATCAGAAGCCAGTATCCGGCAGAAACTTGCTGAATATCCCTACTCCAAGTTTCTGGTGTGTAGTGAAAATATTGATGATGTGATTGGTTACGTCGATGCCAAGGATATTCTGGTGCGTATTCTAAACAACCAGTCCTTACTGCAACTCAATGAAAGTACCATTCGTAATGTATTGACCATCCCGGATACTTTGACTTTATCTGAACTACTGGACCGTTTCCGTTCCACCAAAGAAAAGTTTGCGGTGGTGATTAACGAATATGCATTGGTGGTTGGCGTAATTACCTTGTCGGACATTATGATTACCGTGATGGGTGACTGGGTAACTCCGATAGAAGCAGAACAGCAGATTATTAAACGTGACAACAATTCCTGGCTGATTGATGGCAGCACGCCAATTGAGGACCTGAAACATGCCCTTGAAATTGATGAAATGCCAGATGAAGAAAATTATGAGACCCTTGCCGGTTTCATGATGTACCGTCTACGCAAGATTCCGCGTCCTGCCGATACCGTGATTTATGGTAATTATAAATTTGAAGTGGTCGATGTAGACCATTTTAAAATTGACCAGCTCCTGGTTACACGACTTTTAAAGGAAGTGGAAAATAATCATAATGAAGAATCAGAATAGTCTGATTCTTCTCACTTTTTTAGAAAATAACAATAATCATGGAATAAAAATAATGAATTTTTCGTTGAGTGCCCTGCTTGCCTGCCTGAGTTTCTATTCCGGCCTTTATCTAATTTATTATTTTTTCGCCAGGCAATCACAGCCGCTTCTCCTGATACTTGCAATTGTATTATTGCTCTTTGCTTGCTGGATTACACCCTATGGTTATGAACGCCAACGTAAAAGTTATGATCAGACCATGCGTTTAAGCGAATATCTTTATTATCCTTTGATCACCTGGTGGCGACTTTTTATTTGGCCGATCCGTGCCTTGTTAGCATGGTTCTACCCATAAAAAATTAAGCAATAAAAAAAGCACCTTACGGTGCTTTTTAATGTCCAGTTTTAATATTGTGCAATTAAAGCATCTAAAACTGCTTGATAGTGAATGGCAATGTCATCTTCCAGAATTTTGTAAGCATTGTCGAACTGTACCATTGGCCAGCCTTCTTTCCAGAACGGGAAAATATTATGCAAGTCGTGAGTCACAGTCGCATCTTCACGGGTAATGGCTTGGGCAATCTGCGATAAAACCTGGGCTGTTTCGGCACCATCAATGGCCAAATAATCAATACCATGGGCTTTTAAAATACGGATACGGTCTTTTTTATAACGAATTTTTTTGCTTTGCGCTTCATTTAAATGAAGTGCCAAAGTCACGGCTTCAACAAACTTGCTTTCAAAACTGGCATTCAACGCAACCAAGGCATTTTTATGTGCTTCTTGGCGACCAGCTTTACCACCATTACGGATCATCTCTTTCGCTTCAGTATTCAGCACATCGTTTTTCATGGACTGTAAAATGTCTAAAATTTCGATATCGCTTAAAGATTCAGGAGATTGATCAGTCATGAACTGTCCTTGGACAAAAATAAGAAAGCACTATTTTCGCATAATTCCTCACTGAATACAGGAATAAAATTAAGCTCCCGATTCGATTCATCATTTAGCAGGTTGAAATGTGATCCTCAGACCAAGCAGATAAACGCAATAGATCTTAGCTGTTATAAATACGCTAAAAATAAACAGAGGCAAAATTCAATATTGCGAAACGCGCTAAAAATTTAATTCATGCTCAATAAGCCAATAAAAATTGAGCTTGGAAATAAAGAAATTCATGTATTTCAGATTTTTCTCTATTAAATACTCTTAAATCCTTTATATTGGCTCTACTTTTTATGTTTCTTTAATTCTTATGATCAGCAATAAACAAACTGCACTTTTTTTAAAACAACTACGGAAACAGTACCCGGCAGCTTTTAAAAGAAATTATTTGTTTTACAGCATGATCAAAACCAAGGGAATTTTAGACGAACTGAAAGAGCTGATTCCCTGGGTTCTGGCTGCGATGATTTTTATCTCGCTTTCGATGAGTCTGGGTCATTTCATTGCTAGCCAATTTCCGCAATTTAATGCTTTTCGTGCCCAAGGCATTGCTGTTTTAGCCATTATGTTGTTGTTTATGCTTTATACGCCCGTGGTCATCAAACAGGTCAAACACAGCTCCACGTCTTTGTATCAGCAACTTCGCCATACTCCGGTAAAACTGGCGGTACTGATTGTGCTGCAAACCATCAATATTGCTTATATTGAAAGTACATTTCTACAGATTATTCTGTTTTTCTTTGCCTTGAGTTTTGGTTTTGTTCGTTTTTATAAAGAAAATATGTTCCGTGAAAGTACACAAAACGAGCAATATTTTTATCTGCAAGAAACCCGCCGCATTTGTTTTTGGGCTTATAAGCAGGTATTAAAAATTCAGTTAAAAAGCCTATTCATGAGCAAAAACTCAGCCGCACTTCACTCGCTACAACAACAAGAAAAACAGTTTATCGATTTGCATATACAGCTGATTCATTATGAAAATGAACTATGTAAAACACACAAGCATATAGATGTCGAAACCTATCTGGATAGCTTGATGTAAATGACATACCTTTTAAGGATAAAAACTCATTCAAAGTCGTGTTTTATAGTGATAAGCACATGAATTGATTGAAAAGAAAGCAAATACATGCAAAGGCACTTGCCAAGTTTTATTTCCTCCACTATTATGGCGCACATGCCCGAGTGGTGAAATCGGTAGACACAGGGGATTTAAAATCCCCCGCCCACAAAGCGTGCCAGTTCGAGTCTGGCCTCGGGCACCATTTTAATACTATTTAAAATGGTGCAATAAAAGACCCAGCGATAAGCTGGTTTTTTTATGCCTGAATCACTCAATCATAGTAAACCAATAAAAAAGACAGAATAAAAATGAAACGATTTAAAATGCATTGCCGGCTCTATATCAGCCTGTTTATATTAATGAGCACAACTTTGACTCATGCAATAGAGGCAGTTGAAAACTCACAAGCTCAAGAGGTTTATGATTTATTTTCTGGCACCATTGGTGAAAATCAGGGACAACTTGTTTTAAATCATTGTACTTTAGCGAAGTATTCCTATCCCATGCATTTTAATCATCCGGAAGATGAAAAGCGGATTCGAAGTTTACTGCGACAAGATCCGTACTTTTGGCTCAATCTAAGCGCAAGAGCGTATAGTGAAAACGAGAAATTTCATTTGATGGTAGATGGGATAACAGAAATTCATATCCAGGCAAGTTGCCATTTAAGCGATCTATTATCTAATTCAGCTAAACTTTAGATATAAACTAACAAATAGAGAGTGACTTACCACTCTCTATTCGATACCAGTTCTTCCATTTCAATATCCATATAACCGTGATCTTGCACCACCATCATCATGGCTTCAGCAATATAATCGGCTGCGGTGTCATCCAGTGACGAGTCAAGATCTTCAAACTGCGGTTTCATCTTATTAATCAAAGCCACTGTTTCGGCAGCAAAATGATAAATATCTCCTTCAGATAAATCAGGTTTTTCTACCTTCTTTGCAAACTGTTTTATGGCCTGCTTGACTTCAGCCACAAGAATATCGGGATAATATTCATCATCAAACATCGGGAGAAGTAAATCTTCAAACATACAACACTCAAAAAAGACCTGCATTCAAGCGAGCTTGTATAACACAAAGCAACAAAATTACCAAATGCCACTATAGAAAGGCGATTTAACCCGGTTCTTTTTTATTCAAATTTCTTAAGGGCAATTAAATCGGATTGATGGGCTGCCCTATTGACAATGCTGAGTAGAAAACAAAATACACTGCAGCAAATTGTGGGAAAAAAATCATATCAAGCATTTTCAAAATATGAGCCAACTCCATCTCTGCCTTAATTGGTTGTTTTCATTACAGCGTTTAATTTTTAGATCTATAGCATTTTAAATAACACTTAAACCCATCCTACCTAAATAAATAAAGCCATGATTTATTTTTTAATTTTATGTAAAGGTTTGGTTGAGTTTTCGATTTATTCGATAGCATGACTAGGACTTAGATAAATTTCACTTTATAAAATAAAAACCTAATTTCTACAGGGAAATGTTATGAAAGCTATTTTAGTTACATTTCTTGGAATCACATTCTCAGCCTGCTCTACAACCTCAAAAAAAGATACTCAAAAAAATATGATTTCAGA
Organism: Acinetobacter sp. T_3_1; assembly: GCF_025377055.1. Classification (NCBI taxonomy): domain Bacteria; kingdom Pseudomonadati; phylum Pseudomonadota; class Gammaproteobacteria; order Moraxellales; family Moraxellaceae; genus Acinetobacter; species Acinetobacter sp. T_3_1. Next base: position 17,344 of record NZ_JACHVD010000017.1, read on the forward strand.
ACCTGAAGTCATAGCCGCACAGCAAGCCTGGTGTAAAGCCTTACTCGATATCAGTGCAAGCTATGATCAATACGGAAAACAGGCAGCAAATGACCTGGCCAGCAAGGTGATTGATGATGCATATTTTTATCAGAATGGTCCTGTTTTATTTAAACCCACATTAACCACAAATCCACACACTTTCAGAACCACAAAAGATGGAGCTTTGTCCTATTTCGTAGGCGGAAATCCCAATTTTCCCAATGACAAAGGTTTCGCACTCGGTGGCTGGCAAAAATGCGAAGTCGATAATGCAGCGATAAATATATCGGCTGACAGTGCAAGTACTTTATCTAAAGTCCACTTTACCAATAAGAATGGTGAAGTGACGACTGTAGATAAAAGCTGGAAATTTGTAAAAGATAATGCAGGTAAATTACGAATAGTGGTTCACCATTCCTCACTTGAGCATCAAGGAAAGTAAGGAAAGTAATGACCACTGCAAGCAAAAAAGCCCGATGCCGGATCGAGCTTTTTTTTTAGTTAGATATCCAGATGAGTCATGGCCTGCCATATTTTAATGGCATCACTCATGGCTTTGACATCATGCGCTCGCACCATGCATGCACCCTGTTGAATACTGAATAAATGAGCAGCAACAGAACCCATAGCCCGATTTTGAGCATCTGCCCCCCCCAGTGCTTCACCAATAAAGCGCTTCCGTGAAAGTGCAGATAAAATGGGATACCCCATATCATTTAATTTATAAAACTCATTTAATAATTTTAGGTTTTGCTGAGCATTTTTGGCGAAACCAAAGCCTGGGTCAATCATGATGTTTTCCCGCTTCACCCCTGCCTGTAATGCATCATTAACCCGTTGTTGCAGCTCTGCAATCACCTCAGCCGTCACATCACTATATTGATCTAGATTATTCATCGTGGTCGGCTCACCACGCATATGCATAATAATCACGGGAATATTCAGTTCTGCTGCCGTTTCCAAAGCCTTGGGGCGAGTCAGCGCACGCACATCATTCCAGATATGTGCCCCTGCTTTTACTGCAGCTTTAATCACTTCGGGCGCCGAGGTATCAATTGAAATAATGACCTCATGTTTAGCCAGTTCCTCTACCACCGGTACCACGCGACGGATTTCTTCCTCGATGTCCACTACTGCTGCACCCGGACGTGTAGACTCCCCTCCAATATCAATCACGGTGGCGCCATCCGCAATCATTTCCAGAGCTTTGGCTACCGCCTGATCTTTCGTATTATGCTTTCCACCATCACTAAAAGAATCCGGAGTAACGTTTAGAATTCCCATGACATGCGGCTGAGATAAGTCCAGCTTTAAATGACCAAAAGTCCAGATCTGTGGTCGTAAAGGCTTTAGCTGCATGATTTAAATCCTAATTCACAATAACCTTCATATTGTCTTATGGATAGCTAAATAAAGCAAAGCTCAATCCGGACAAGATCTAGATTTCGAAGTCGTTCTTGCCTGAATATTGCATCAGTTTGGATTGTAGTAGGGCTTTTACATCGACCCATTCACTTTTTAGAATGCTGTACATATAACTATCTCTTAGTGTTACGCCATCCTTGCGCAGCATATGACATCTGATGATTCCATCCCGTTTGGCACCAATACCTTCAATGGCTTTCTGGCTGGCAACATTTAGGTGATCCGTACGCAAACCAATCACCTGAGCATTTAAATGTTCAAAAGCATGTTGTAATAAAAGATATTTACAGACCCGGTTGACGTAAGTGCGTTGATAGCGTTTAGCATACCAGGTATAGCCAATTTCGAAACGCGGAATTTCAGGTTTGATATCATGATAGCTGGTGGTTCCAATAGCACGGCCACAGTTTATATCGATGACCGCAAAAGCCATCCGTTCATCTTTAGCTTGCTGTTCAAATGCTTGTGTAAAATAGTTTCTTAAATTGTGCAAATAAGGTACCGAATTATATAAAACTTCTCCTAAATCACCTTCAGCACATGCTACTTCTAAATCTGCAAAATGTGCCCAAGTTAATGGCTCCAGAACAAGCTGATAAATCCGGGACTCTAAAACAGGTATATTCATTTTTGTTTTTTACTCATTGGTTTTATCCAAACACCATAGCATCCAAGCCCAGGTCATAAAAATAATAAATATAAAAAAACCACCCGAAGGTGGCTTTTTTAAAGATCTTAACTTGCTGGCAATGGTGGAGGTGTTGCAGGACCATCTGTTGGTGTTACATCAATCACCGGATTTTCAGCAACATAAACTTTAGGTGGTTGTGGTTCACGACCTTCCATGATGTCACGGATTTGGTCACGATCAATGGTTTCCCATTCCATCAACGCTTTTACCATTGCATGCGCAATCTCTTTGTTATTTTCCAAAATATTGCGAGCAACTTTATACTGTTCATCCAGAATCCGGCGAACTTCAGCATCTACCTGTTGCTGGGTTGCTTCAGAAATGGTACGGCTTCCTACATTTCCAAAGAAGCCATTTTGGTTTTCATCTTCATAAACCATCACGCCCATTTTGTCAGACATACCGTACTTGGTGACCATTGCACGTGCCATTTTAGTTGCACGCTCAAAGTCGTTGGAAGCACCAGTCGACATCTGGTTAATGAACACCTCTTCTGCAATACGACCACCGAATAAAATTGAAATTTCATTCAGCATTTTGTCTTTGTAATGACTAATTGCATCTTGTTCCGGCAACTGCCAGGTTACACCCAATGCCCAACCGCGCGGCATAATGGTCACCTTATGCACCGGGTCCGTACCCGGCAAGATTTCCGCCACAATGGCATGACCTGCTTCATGATAAGCGGTAGCACGACGTTCTTCTTCACGAAGCACCATCGATTTACGTTCAGGACCCATATAGATCTTGTCTTTTGCATCCTCAAAGTCATGCATGTCGACGGTGTTCTTGTTACGACGTGCAGCAAATAACGCTGCTTCGTTTACCAGGTTTGCCAATTGTGCACCAGAGAAACCAGGTGTACCACGAGCCAGCACTTTCACATCTACACCAGTGTGCGAAGGCAATTTTTTCAAATGTACATTCAGAATCTGTTCACGACCTTTAATGTCTGGCAAACCTACCATGACCTGACGGTCAAAACGGCCTGGACGAAGCAAGGCTTTATCCAGTACATCGGCACGGTTGGTTGCAGCAATGACAATAATACCTTCATTGCCTTCGAAACCATCCATTTCTACCAGCATCTGGTTAAGTGTTTGTTCACGTTCATCATGACCGCCACCGGTACCTGAACCACGGTGACGACCGACCGCATCAATCTCATCGATAAAGATGATACATGGCGCATGGCGTTTTGCCTGTTCAAACATGTCACGTACACGTGAAGCACCGACACCCACGAACATTTCAACAAAGTCAGAACCGGAAATACTAAAAAACGGAACTTTGGCTTCACCCGCAATCGCTTTAGCCAGCAAGGTTTTACCCGTACCTGGAGGACCAACCATCAACACGCCTTTAGGAATACTTGCACCCAGACGTTTAAATTTAGATGGATCTTTCAAGAAATCTACAATTTCAACAACTTCTTGTTTAGCTTCGTCACAGCCAGCAACATCGGTAAATGTCACTTTAATCTGGTCTTCTGACAGCATTTTGGCTTTTGATTTACCAAAACTCATTGGACCACTTTTACCACCTGCACCACCACCCATGTTGCGCATAAAGAACATGAATAACAAAATGATCAAAAGTACAGGGAAGCTAGCGATAAGAAGTTGCATCAACAAACCTTGACGTTGCGGTGCAGTCCCTTCTACAACAACATTATGTTTAATGAGGTTTGGCATCAATTCCGGGTCTTGAACCGCAGGACGAATGCTTTCAAACTCTGAACCGTTTGTTTTTTCACCCCGAATTCTTTCGCCATCAATGGTGACTTGCTTAATTTGACCAGCATTCACCGCTGAAACAAACTCTGAATAATTCATTGCTGTCGGTTGATTGCGGTCACTGATGTTACTGAAAATCAGAATCAGTACACCCAGTATAACCAGCCACAATACGGCATTCTTGAAGAGATCGCTCAAAGCTTTATTCCCATATCAATCTAATTTGATCATGCCCACAAATGGGTGACCTTAATTTAAGCTGAAGATCAGCTTTGCAATATTTTAAAAATGTACAAAATGCACAATTTTTAACGTCTTGGCAAGTAAACTTTATCTAGAAGCTTTCTTACGACCTTGCCCGATTAAAAATACTTCTTTAGAACGGGCACGTGAAGCAGCAGGTTTTGCTGTCTTCAATACATCGAAGTTATCTACAACTTGTTTACGGAATTCGTCAAATCCGGTGCCTTGGAAAACCTTGACTACAAATTGGCCTTTAGGTCCTAAAACCTTGTTGGCAAAATCTAGAGCCAGTTCACACAAGTAAATTTGGCGAGGTTGATCTACAGCCTTATTACCTGATGTATTGGGGGCCATATCCGAAATTACAACGTCTACAGTCCGTCCGTTTAAAATATTTAACAATTTTTCAAAAACTTCTTCCTCACGGAAGTCGCCTTGCAGGAAGGTTACATCTGGCAATGCATCCATAGGTAAAATATCGGAGGCAATCAATAGGCCTTTATCGCCGACCAGTTTACCTGCAATCTGCGACCAGCTGCCGGGTGCTGCGCCCAGGTCAACGACGGTCATGCCCGGTTTAATAATTTTGTATTTTTCTTGAATTTCAAGAAGCTTATAAGCCGCACGCGCACGATAACCTTCCTTTTGGGCTTTCTTTACAAAAGGATCATCCAAATGCTCGCGCATCCACTCTCGACTACTTTTTGACAACTTCTGGTTGGTAATGCGTGTCGCCATAACTCTCTAAATAATAAAAAACTTCTAATATGTGATTGTACGTGAAAAACATATCCCTTGCAGTATACATCTGTATCTAAATCCGATCTTTGAAAGGTTTTTTTCAATAATTGAAATCGATTATTTCAACAGAATATAAAGCGTTTAAACTTGGCATTTGTTATACTAAGCCGTTTTTAAAATTAGGTTATCTTTATGGCGGCTTTATCTATTCAGGAACGTAAACGTTTACGTCAAATCGGACATGCATTAAACCCGGTGGTTATGCTGGGCGATAAAGGTTTGACTGAAGCTGTAGTTGAAGAACTAAACCGCGCTTTAAACGATCACGAATTGATTAAAGTGAAAATCGTGGCAGAAGATCGTGAAGAACGCGCCTCTTTAATCGAAGAGCTTTCAGCTCAAACTGGTGCTGAAGTTGTTCAAAAAATTGGTAAAATTGCGCTGATTTATAAAAAAGCGGCAAAACAGAATGCCAAATTATCCAACCTGGTTCGTCACGCTCATTTATCCAACTAAGCAGATTTCATGGCAAGTTACGAACTTAGCGCCTTTGATCGTCGCTTTCAATCGATCTCGCTGGTTGCTGCGATTGAACAACAAAGCCCTTATACCTTGAATATTGGCTACTGGTTACGCGACCCCAATCAGCTTATGCAATGGCCTGAACTGGTTCCAGATTATCCGCGTCAGGATTTTTTATGGGAACACACCTGTTTTGAAGTTTTTATAGGTGTGCAGGGAGAGGATTTCTATCGTGAAATCAACCTCTCTCCTTCCCAGGCTTGGCAGGCCTATCAGTTTGAAGAATATCGCTATCCGGAAGATATGCCGCCTCAAGCCGCAGATGACATTGAACTCAACCAGCTCAAACGTACCCATTATGGTTTAAATGTGAGCCTGGACTTAACCGAGTTCATGTTAAAGCACAAATTACAATGGTCAGATTTGTTCCTGGGCTTAACTGCTGTACTTAAAACTTCACAAGGCGAGCAATATTATGCAATGCAACACAGCAGTCCAAATGCAGACTTTCACAACAAGCGGGATTGGCTGCATCAGTTCTAAGGCATAGCAAGCAATATTGAAGCAATAAAAAAGTGAGGCAACGTACCTCACTTTTTTATGTTTTCAAGGTGTCATTTAGGAAAACTGGCATAGCGCCCTTCCTCGCCCCTAGATCAGCAGATTTATCTAGCTCTCTCTCAGCTTTTTAAAGTAGGTTTATCTTCAGACTTCACTGAGACCTTTTTCCACACATCTAAAGTATGTTCTTTAGAACGTTTTAAGGTTTCAGTCAGATGATCTTTATGTTTTACTGAAATTTGGCTGACATCTTCTTTTAACTCCTTACCCATTTTCGACAAGTCTTCAATGACCGCCGTCAATTCAGCTTTTACGAATTCTTTCAGCTCTGCCAAATCTTTCGGTGAAAAACTCAATTGCTTTTTAATAGCTTCAATACGCTGAAAAAGGTCCTGTTTTAAACTTTGAATCTGCTCCTGAACATTTGCCTGTACCTCCTTCGCTTCAGTTTTTACGTTTTCAGTCGATTCAGTCACTGCTTCTTTCACTTTCTGCTGTGCCTCTTTAGATGCATGTTCCAATTTGTCCGCACCTTCTGCAACTACCTCTTTTAATGTGGTTTTTGCTTTTACCGGCTTTTGTTCTACTGTCATGATCTTTTTCCTAATAGTTATTACATGAGAAACCTAGCGTATTCGGTTTTGATAAAATTTAAGTTTTGATTTGTCAGACAATTCTAATTTGCTTACATTTTATATACACAGATGCTCATACAGAGTTCTCAGCAAAAGACAAGGCATTTATCTTACATATTCCTAGTAAATTAAATGGACTTTAAAAGGCTTTCTGCGTATAATGCCGTGTTAAGTTCAAGCGAGCAGACAGAGGGAGGGTAGGTTTTATAATAACCTTCCTTTTTTTTCGTCTACTCGCTTTTTTACAGCCTAAATTTCAGGAGCTTTGGTTTGAGCACCCCAGCAATTTTAGCCCTTGCCGATGGTACTATTTTTAAAGGTACTTCAATTGGCGCATCGGGTAGTACGACTGGTGAAGTCGTTTTCAACACTGCCATGACTGGCTATCAAGAAATTTTGACTGACCCGAGTTATGCACAGCAACTTGTCACCCTCACTTACCCACATATTGGCAATACAGGTTGTAACGAAGAAGACGCTGAGTCAGGTCGAATTCATAAAGTATGGGCCAACGGATTGATCATTCGTGACCTGCCTTTATTGCATAGCAACTTCCGTGCTGAACAATCACTTGGTGATTACCTTAAACAACACAATGTTGTCGCTATCGCAGACATTGATACCCGTAAGTTAACGCGTATTCTGCGATCTAAAGGTGCACAAAATGGTTGTATCCTTGCTGGCGAAAACGTTACAGAAGAAGAAGCTTTAGCGAAAGCTCGTGCTTTTGGTGGTCTTAATGGTTTAGACCTTGCAAAAGAATGCTGTGACCCTGAAGGTTTCGAATGGACGACCGGTTCTTGGACGCTTGGTAAAGGCTTCTCTCAACCAGAACTTAAATTCCATGTTGTTGCATACGATTACGGTGTCAAAACCAACATCTTACGTATGCTTGCAGACCGCGGTTGTAAATTGACTGTTGTGCCTGCGCAAACTCCTGCTGCTGACGTACTTGCACTGAATCCAGACGGTGTGTTCTTATCGAACGGTCCTGGCGATCCAGCTGCATGTGATTACGCAATTGAAGCTGTAAAAACAATTGTAGAAACAACAGAAATTCCAGTATTTGGTATCTGTTTAGGTCATCAGATTCTTGCACTTGCAAGCGGTGCCAAGACGGTGAAAATGCCTCACGGTCACCATGGTGCCAACCATCCCGTACAAAATCTTGAAGATGGTACAGTGATGATTACTTCTCAAAACCATGGCTTCGCAGTAGATACAGATACGCTACCGGCTAACTTGAAAGCAACGCACAAATCATTGTTCGACCAAACCTTACAAGGTATGCATCGCACAGACAAACCTGCGTTCAGCTTCCAGGGTCACCCTGAAGCAAGCCCTGGTCCACATGACTGCGCACCATTGTTCGATCATTTCATCGAACTTATCGAAGCATCTAAGAAGTAATTAAGGAAGCATCATGGCTAAACGTACAGACATTAAAAGCATCTTAATTATTGGTGCTGGCCCGATTGTCATCGGTCAGGCATGTGAGTTTGACTACTCAGGTGCTCAAGCATGTAAAGCCCTTCGTGAAGAAGGCTACCGTGTTATTCTGGTGAACTCTAACCCAGCGACCATTATGACTGACCCTGCGATGGCAGACGCAACTTACATCGAGCCAATCACCTGGCAAACTGTTGCAGCGATCATTGAAAAAGAACGCCCAGATGCTGTTCTTCCTACAATGGGCGGTCAAACAGCATTGAACTGTGCCCTTGCTCTTGATGAGCATGGAATTTTAGAAAAATTCAATGTTGAATTGATCGGTGCGACCAAAGAAGCCATCGAAAAAGCCGAAGACCGTAAACTGTTTGACCAAGCAATGCGTAAAATTGGTCTGGAATGTCCAAAAGCTGACGTTGCTGAGTCAATGGAACACGCGCTTGAAATTCAAGCCCGCTTTGGCTTCCCGGTCATTATCCGTCCGTCATTCACTATGGGTGGTTCAGGCGGCGGTATCGCGTACAACCGCGAGGAATTCATTGAAATCTGTGAACGCGGTTTCGACCTTTCTCCAACCAAACAATTATTGATCGATGAATCTTTAATTGGCTGGAAAGAATACGAAATGGAAGTTGTTCGTGACAAAAACGACAACTGTATCATTGTATGTACCATTGAAAACTTTGACCCAATGGGCGTGCATACAGGTGACTCCATCACTGTTGCTCCTGCGCAAACATTGACGGATAAAGAATTCCAGTTACTTCGTAACGCTTCTTTAGCTGTTTTACGTGAAATTGGTGTAGAAACTGGCGGTTCAAACGTTCAGTTCGGTATTAACCCGAAAGACGGCCGCATGGTTGTGATCGAGATGAACCCGCGTGTATCACGTTCATCTGCATTGGCATCAAAAGCAACCGGTTTCCCGATTGCAAAAATTGCAGCGAAACTGGCTGTGGGTTATACCCTTGATGAGTTGAAAAACGACATCACTGGCGGTACAACTCCGGCATCTTTCGAACCTGCGATTGACTACGTTGTAACCAAGATTCCTCGTTTTAACTTCGAGAAATTCCCTCAAGCTGACGCTACACTGACAACTCAGATGAAATCTGTAGGTGAAGTGATGGCGATTGGCCGTAACTTCCAGGAGTCTGTATCTAAAGCGCTTCGTGGTCTTGAAGTGGGTGCAACTGGCTTTGATGAAAAAATCGAAGTCGGCACTGAAGGCGCGCGTGAGAAGATTCTTCAGGAACTTCGCGTTCCAGGTCCAGAGCGTATCTGGTACGTGGCTGACGCATTCCGTCACGGTTTCTCTTTAGAAGATGTATTCCAGGCGACTAAAATCGACCGTTGGTTCTTGATTCAAATCGAAGACATCATCAAAACTGAAAACCAAATCAAAACTTTAGGTTTTGGTGACTTGAATGCGGACAATATCCGTTCATTCAAACGCAAAGGTTTATCGGACCTTCGCATTGCGAACCTGATGGGCATTTCGCAAAAGCAATTCCGTAAACACCGTTGGAACCTGGGCGTAACCCCAGTGTACAAACGTGTGGATACATGTGCTGCAGAATTTGAATCTGATACAGCTTACATGTACTCAACTTACGATGAAGAGTGTGAAGCGAATCCGTCTACTAAAGACAAGATTATGGTGATCGGTGGCGGTCCTAACCGTATTGGTCAAGGTATCGAATTCGATTACTGCTGTGTACACGCTGCTCTTGCAATGCGTGAAGACGGTTACGAAACCATCATGGTGAACTGTAACCCTGAAACTGTTTCGACTGACTATGACACATCAGATCGTTTGTACTTCGAACCAATCACTTTGGAAGATGTACTTGAAATCGTACGTATCGAGAAGCCAAAAGGCATTATCGTTCAGTACGGTGGTCAAACTCCACTGAAACTGGCTCGTGCTTTGGAAGAAGCGGGTGCGCCAATTATCGGTACATCGCCTGACGCGATTGACCGCGCAGAAGACCGTGAACGTTTCCAACAAATGATTCAACGTCTGCAACTTCGTCAACCAAACAACAGCATCGTAAAATCTGCTGAAGAAGGTATGGCTGAAGCAGCGAAAGTTGGCTACCCGCTTGTGGTACGTCCTTCTTACGTTCTTGGCGGTCGTGCGATGGAAATCGTTTACAACGACGAAGAATTGAAACGCTACTTACGTGATGCGGTTCAGGCATCGAACGAAGCGCCTGTACTTCTTGACCGTTTCTTAGATGATGCAATCGAAGTTGACGTGGACTGCGTATCTGACGGTAAAGACGTTGTGATTGGCGGTATCATGCAGCACATTGAACAAGCCGGCATTCACTCTGGTGACTCAGCATGTTCGATTCCTCCGTATTCGTTATCTGATGAAATTCAAGATGAAATGCGTCGTCAAACCATTGCAATGGCAAAAGAACTTGGCGTTGTAGGTTTAATGAACGTACAGTTTGCGGTTAAAGGTACTGACGTATACATCCTGGAAGTGAACCCACGTGCATCACGTACAGTTCCATTCGTTTCCAAGTGTATCGGTGAATCTTTAGCGAAAGTTGCTGCACGTTGTATGGCAGGCCAATCTCTAGAATCGCAAGGTTTCACTTCAGAGATTATTCCTGAACACTTCTCTGTAAAAGAAGCAGTGTTCCCATTCAACAAATTCCCTGGTGTTGATCCAATCCTTGGGCCTGAGATGAAATCTACAGGTGAAGTGATGGGTGTTGGTAAAACATTCGGCGAAGCATTCTACAAAGCTGTACTTGGCGCGAATGAACGCTTGCCTGGCCTTCCAACCGAAGGTGAAGTAAAGCATGCATTCATCTCTGTTCGTGACTCTGACAAGCCTCGCGCTGCAGGTATTGCGAAACAGTTAGCTGGTTTCGGCTTCAAGATTCTTGCAACTGGCGGCACGTATGACGTGATTAAAGCAGCAGGTATTGAATGTGAACGTGTGAATAAAGTAACTGAAGGCCGTCCAAATATTGTTGACCGCTTGAAAAATGGCGAGATTCACCTCATTATCAATACAACTGAAGGCAAACAAGCTCAGCAGGATTCATTCTCGATCCGCCGCTCTGCGCTTCAAGGTAAGGTGTATCACACAACAACTTTGAATGGTGCAGATGCTGTATGCCAAGCTTTAGCAATTAAATTGCCAATGGATGTATACCGCTTGCAAGACCTTACCAAAGGTTAATTAAGTTACCGAGAAGTCCCGTCACCTCTCGGTGGCGGGCTTTTTTTATTTATAAACCACCTGTATTTTTTTAATTTAACTTAGAGGGACAACAATGCAACGTTATCCTATGACTCCTGAAGGCAAGATTGCCTTGGAGAAAGAATTACATCAACTAAAAAGTATTGATCGTCCGCGTATTACTGCCGCAATTGCGGAAGCACGCGAACATGGGGATTTGAAAGAAAATGCAGAGTACCACGCAGCGCGTGAACAGCAAGGTTTTTGTGAAGGCCGTATTCAGGACATTGAAGGTAAACTCGGTGCTTGCCAGGTAATTGATGTAAAAACACTTGAGCAAAACGGTCGTGTGGTTTTTGGGGTAACCGTAACGATTGAAAATATCGACACTGAAGAACAAAAGACTTATAAAATTGTTGGCGATGATGAAGCCGACTTTAAGATCAACAAGATTTCAGTGAACTCTCCGATCGCACGTGGCCTGTTGGGTAAAAACGAAGGCGACGAAGTGAAAATCGTTACTCCACAAGGCGAAGTGGAATACGAAATTGTGAAAGTTGAATACATCTAAGTTTTAGATAGATATTTCAGGCTGTAAGACCCCTCGATTGAGGGGTTTTTTATACCCAGAAAATTGATTATCAATACCTCTACTCTATCCTTCTTTTAAGAATCCGGATGCAAAGAGTTGGAAGGCATGTAATGCTTCTGGCAATACCTGCTCAGGATGCTCGCTAGAAGCCACCCAAAGTGCTGCATTCATGGCTGCTCCATTTAAAAATACGGCTGCCGCTTCAGAATCCACTGCTTTAATTCGGTCTGCTGCCAATAACTGTTCTACGCATTCACGAGTAGACTGCAAGCATTTGTTTTGACTTGGCCAATGTGCAGGATCACCCAGTACTGCAGGCCCGTCGCGTAATACAATCCGCTGAAACTCAGGATTCAAGGCATTTTCAATATAGGTTTGCCCTTCAAGCATCAACCCTTCCCAAAGATCTTCGGGTTGCTCCAGATGCTGCTGGGCAGATGAAGCCATTTCTGAATCAATTTGATCGACCACAGCAGCAAACAAGCCGCGTTTATCTCCAAAATGATGGTACAGCGCACCACGGGTCAGCCCTGCTTCTGCCGTGAGTTTATCCATTGAGGTGTCTGCATAGCCATATTCAGCAAAGGCACGGCGCGCGACTTCAATCAGTTTTTTGCGGGTTGCCGCCATTTTTTGTTCACGAACAGACATTGTTTTGATTACCTCATCATCACAAAAATTTTAATTGACATACGATTCGTATGTCAATTATGTTTACATACGAGGCGTATGTGAAAAGCAAAGCTGCTTTTAACTCTACTTTTAAACCAGATATTGAATGAGAATAAACATGACTAGAACTGCAATATTTCCCCAAGACCGCCATGCCCTGTATGAACAGCATGGTTACTCTGCTGCTATTAAATCGGAAAATTTACTCTTTGTATCAGGTCAGGTTGGTAGCCGTGAAGATGGCAGTCCTGAACCTGACTTTGAGAAACAGGTGAAATTGGCATTTCAGAATCTTAACCATACACTCGCTGCGGCTGGTTGTACTTTCGATGATATTGTCGATGTCACCACGTTTCATACCAATCCTGAACAGCAATTTGAAGTCATCATGAAAGTTAAAAATCAGGTGTTTACGCAAAAGCCTTATCCAAACTGGACAGCGGTTGGCGTGAATTGGCTTGCAGGTTTTGATTTTGAAATTAAAGTCATTGCACGTATTCCAGGCCTTCCTGCGAACACTTCAGCCTAGCGATTTATTTTTTGATAGGGATGAAGGACGCACGATATCAACTCAATTGGTTATAATGCCTTATTCCTTTAAGTTGTACTTTTTATGTCTGAAAAGTTAATTAATTCCCCTGTGAATCACTGGTGCGAGTTCGAATTCATCTCGAAAACGGTGAGGAATCCAAACATTCATATAAAGGGCAATTACAGTTATTACTCAGCCTATTGGGATCAGGGTTTTGAACGTTGTGTGGTGCGTTACCTGCATGACAAGCCTGCCACGCCAGACAAGCCAATTGATCAGCTTTATATCGGCAACTTTGTCTGTTTTGGCGCTGAATGCGTAATTATGATGGGTGGCAACCAATTACACCGTACCGACTGGATTTCAGCGTTTCCGTTCGATACCCGTAGTTTTGTGCCTGCGGGTGACACCATAATTGGTGATGGTTGCTGGATTGGCTCACGTGCCATGATTATGCAAGGCGTTAAGCTGGGTGAAGGGGCTGTGGTGGCAACAGGTGCAGTGGTCACAAAAGACGTGCCGCCTTATGCAGTAGTTGGTGGCATTCCTGCGAAAATTATTAAATACCGCTTTCCACAGGAAGATATTGAAAAACTGCTTTCCCTTAAGCTGTATGACCTAGATGAAAAGCAGTTTTTAAAGATGCGTGAGCAGTTACAAACGGATGATGTTCTAGTTTTAGCCAAATATTTAAACTCTATTTAATTATCACTATCTAACCATACATTATCTTTTAAATAATTTTGATATTGCATTACAAATATTTGATATTCCATGTCTATTTTCGGTTGTAGAGCATATTTGTTTAAAAATTCATTAAACTCAAGCATATATCTTTCATTATTATATTTAACTCTTAATTGTTCAATACGACTCAGCTCCTTAAAGTAATCATTAATTAACAAAGGTTTAACGTTTAATTTTTGTTCAATAATCTCTATAAACTCATCAATATTAAAATGAGCCATATTTATTCCCGCTAAATTTTCAGAGCCACTTTGCATTTTTTGTATTTTTACAGCTATTCCCTCCATATCTCTAAGCATATCTATACGTTTTTTATTAATACCTGATGCAATAAAAATATTTTTCTGTAGTTCTTCTTTTCTTAAAAGTGCATAAAGATTAATTTTTCGTTTTAACTCCCTTATTGGGATATCACCCTCAAGACTAAAAAGAAAAACCAAAGCAATATCTACTGAATTTTCCCCAACAATATCTAAAAGTGTTTTGATTAATAGCAAATTTTCTTTAGTCTTTGCCAAAACACTCACTTCATTTCTTAAAGGAACCTCAAAATCTATAAACTTATCTAAATACAACTTAGAGGAATCATCATCGTAACCGTAAATTTTTTTAACTCCCATAACAAATTGTTTTTTATTCATCACTAAAATAAAAACGATTTTAGGAATATCAAAAAAATGTTTAATACGTTCAATTAAACGAATTGCAAAGTCAGGACGACAACGATCAAGCTCATCAATAATAAAAACTAGAGGTTTGTCTAAACTTGCTGCCAATTCTGACAGTGTACTTTTGAAAGCTAACAACGATTGTTTTTCTTCTTCATAACTATCTATTTTATTCTGAATTGCTTCAGTAATTTTTTCGCCTATATTTTCAGCCACACTATCAATAGCATCATCGATTTTACCTTTGATATTTTCACTATCAATTTTAATGAAAGGAATAATTCCACCTGTAACAGCACAACTAATTATAGATGCTATTAGTGTTGGGGCTAAGGTTAAAAGACCTTGCTGCATTACAGCAGCTGCTTTCTTGAATTTGTGGACTAAGCTTTTATCCGCTGTTTTATTTAGTTTTGCTGCGATTTCAGAAGCTATAACGAGAAAAGGATCTTGCAAATAATCATTTGCAAAGGCATCCAAATAAATAACACCATGCTTATGAGGTTGGGTCGTTTCTAAATGTCTTTTCCAATGACGTACAAACCACGTTTTCCCTTCACCCCAACGTGCATCTAAAGCTAACACAGCTCCGCATTGCAAACGGTCTACATAATTAGTCAGTTGCTCACCTAAGCGGCGACGTTCCCAAAGATCCCCCTCCCATGCCGTTTCAATATTTTCAAAATTATCACGTTGCCAATTCAATTGATCTGTTTCATTCATTTTTTAATTCATTATTAATAATTTACTACATTTATGATATGACAATTTTAAAGAGTTGTTCACATCTATTTTTACATATAGTTGCAAATAAAAAATATGCTTACAATTTCCTCAGACTTTAGTTTTAAGCCCGCTAGTTTTTAAACAAAATCATGATAGATTAAATTATAAAATTGTTTTTGGGATTAAATTATCCCTATGAAATTACTAGGTTTTATTTTAATAGAAATACAGCTAGTATCAAATTTCAAACGTTTTTATTGAACAAAAAATCATAGTCTTGATGTGATACGTTTTAGTAAGGATTATAAGGAGAAATACACATGTCTTATCAAAATATTTTAGTACCAGTTGACGGTTCAGAAACAGCTTATGCTGCAGTAGCTAAAGCAGCTGAATTTGCAAAAGCATTTGGCAGCAAAATCACCGTAGTTCAAGTTTTGGCACTTGACCCCTACATTGCAGCAGAATACATTTCTGCCAATCAAACCAACGACTTGATTGAACGTGCACGTAATGCAGTTGTTGAGTCTCTTGCTGCAACAAAGGCAAAATTCAACGAACAAGGTCTTGAAGTGGAAACTAAACTTCTTGAAGGACAAGTCATTCATCGTGAAATTGTGAGAGCTGCTGAAGACAGCCACGCCGATTTAATCATTATTGGTTCACATGGCCGTACAGGTCTGAAAAAACTGTTCCTGGGTAGCGTGGCTCAGAGTGTACTCGGAGAATCACATATTCCAGTACTGATTGTCCGCGAATAATATCCCCTTGTATTTCCCATCTTTATCTAAAAAACTAAAGGTGGGAAAATTTGATTTCCGTAATGCACATCTTTTATAAACTGTTGTTCCACTGATATTGTTTTAGATTAATTTTATCTCCAATCACCATTACCCCCTCTGCCAATAATTTTACGCGCTGGATATTTTCACCCTGATCATCCAGTTTGCTTAGGCTAATTTTTCCTAGAGAATTGATGACTCTATGCCAGGGAATTTCCGCCTTTGCATCCAGATGCTTTAGTACATAACCCACTAAACGTGCATGTTTGGGCAAGCCCGCCATCTTGGCAATTTGCCCGTATGAAGCCACTTTTCCATATGGAATTAAGGCAACCACTTGCAGAATTTGGCGCGCTAACTCATCCGTAGAACGACTTGAATATTCTGGCATATCAGGTCCTTAAATCATCCCATTGAAACTTTCGAGCTATAAAAAAGCCCGTTATGAGCTTCTTTTATCCGTGTTTTAGGCTTAGAAATTATCCGGACTTTCCAAACGTTTCACGACCTGTACTTTCTCTGGATTATGCATGACTGCAACACCATCTTCGGCTTTTTCATCAATTAAGGCATCCGGGTTATATACGGTAATGGTTTCATTGCCGTTGGCATCTTCACCGACAATATATTGGAAACCTTTGCGGTTCATTTTATGGCACATGCGTTGATACCACCCTTTAAACCCTGCGGTTTCTTCATTCGGGTTGTAATAAAAGGCATTCATGACCGCAGGTAAACCCAGTCCGCAAACTACGCCGGAAAGTAAAACGGCAATAAAGGTATAGCCTACCAGGATACTGCTGTACTCACTGAGTTCAGGAATATTCGCGACTGCCAGAATCAAGGCAAGCGAGATTCCGCCACGTACCCCGCCCCAAGATAAAATGGCCAGACTTCCGTTATAGCTTTTATTTCGAAAACTAGGGAAAAAGGCAAATGACAGGTAATTTGCGGCAAAACGTGAAGCATGAAGAATAAAGAATGCCACAATACCGCCTAGAATCAGGCTGATGCTTAAATCCAGAATAAACAGTTCCAGGCCAATCAAGGTGAACAAGAAGGAATTGATAATCCCTTCAACGGTATGCCAGAAATGGTTGACCTCACGAATTTCACGTTCCTGTAAAATTTCCTTCCACTTGTTCCCCACCACCAATCCGCCAATCACACAGGCAATAGGTGCAGAGGCATGGGCAAATAAAGCCACCAAATATGAACCACAGGCCAGCAATGCCGTGGTTAAAATCAAAGATTCCATTTCGTGTTTGCCACGAAGCAATCTTAAAATGCCCAGACCAAAGCCCCATCCAATAATCACGGCAACCACAATCTCGTAAAGCAAGGTTTGCAAAGTACCTATAATGGTAAAATGTTCACCCTGCAATACATACAACAATGTCATGAATAAGGCGATACACATGGCATCATTAAACAGCGACTCACCTTCCAGCTTGACCATCAGGTGATGCGGCGCACGTACTGAACTGAGAACGCCTTTAATCCCGATTGGGTCCGTTGCCCCCAAGGCAGCGCCTAACAGTAAAAGTACCAGTAAATCGACATGCTTACCGGTCAGGAATTGATAGCCATATAAAGTGACACCAAAAAAGACCGCACAAAGCACCAGTGCAATACTGGCCAAGATACTGATCGGCTTCCAGTGGCTTTTTAAATCGGACACTTTAAATTTCAAAGCGGAAGAGGTCAGAATAAAACAGATCACGCCATTAATTAAAAAGTCATAAAAATCAATATGACGAACCGCTTCTTCAATATTATGAATATTAATGGTGATAAACTGGTTACCATTGAGCAGGCTGGCTCCCCACTGCAAAATAAAAACGAAAATTGCCGAAACAATCGGTACACCAATCGCCTGCGGGAAACCTAAAATACGCTTATTAAAAATAGTCGTTGCAATTGAAAGCGCAAAAATAACTGTAAAGACTTGAAGAAAAAAGAAATTTCCCATTAAAGTTCCAATTTGAGCTATTCATTGGAATAAAGCGAATGCGTCCAACCATTTCCAAGTAAATATTTAATTCAATAACATTTATTCACAGAATGAGTTTAACCATTTTTTCGGCGCTCTACAAAATAGTTAAGTTTTTTTACATATTTTTAGCAATGATTTAACATAGTCCAAGATCGGTCTATTTCGCATCCCTCGTTTCTTTTATTTTTCTCCTTATTCAGTTGAATTTAAGCATGCATCAAACAGTTCAAACCATATTTCGGCTTTTTTTTGCAGGGATCATTTTTCTGATTACCTTGGCTTTATTTTTAAGTGTTTTTTCAAAAAGCCAGGAAATTCTGCAAGCCGATCAAGCTTTTCAGCAAGCCAGGCAGATTTCCTTAAAATCTACACCTGACAAACAACTGGTTCTGGTTTCCAATAACCAACGCCCGGATCAGGCTATTTATATTGTGATTGCCCAGAATGGTTATATTGCCAAGTTAAACTGCCAGCATTATCTGCAAGATATTTGTACCGATGCATATAACCAGTCCCATACCCGACAAATCCGGCAATTAGACCTATTAAAAATTGGTCAACAACATTATATCCAGCAAGTCAGTTATCAAGATAGCCTGACCCGGAAGCAGCAGCAGTGGTCTTATTCCAAACCGCAAATTCAGCAATTTTATCAGGCTGACATTTCAGATTTAAAATACCACCTGTTTAGCATGACCCTGTTTGCATTGGCAGCCCTGTATGTATCAATTCGAATTATCCGGAACTTTAAAAAATTTATGCATGGTTAACAAAAAAGAGGATTTAATATCCTCTTTTTAAATACTTCATTTCCATTTAAATGGCTTGGTTGAAAGTATCGCAGTCGTTGATATTCCCCGATTTCAAACCGTTTTCAAACCATTTCATGCGCTGCTGGCTGCTGCCATGAGTAAAGCTATCGGGTACCACCTGTCCGGTCGCACGTTTCTGTAAATAGTCATCACCAATTTTATGCGCTGCATCCATGGCTTCCTCAATGTCGCCCTGCTCCAGGAACTGGGTTCGTTGCTGGTTGTGATGCGCCCATATACCTGCAAAACAGTCTGCCTGTAATTCCTGACGCACGGAAAGCTGATTGCCTTGCACTTCGCTCGACTGGGCACGGGCTTGTTGCACTTGCGCTGAAATACCCAGTAGCGTCTGTAGATGATGTCCGACTTCATGTGCCACCACATAGGCCTGGGCAAAATCACCGGCCTGATCCTGGCGGGACAATTCCGTGCTGTTTTGCTCACCGGATATGCCCATCTGCTGACGCATATCCTTAAAGAAAGCCGTATCGATATACACTTTCTGGTCTGAAGGACAATAGAAAGGTCCCATGGTAGATTGTGCGGTACCGCAGCCCGAATCCACGATGCCATTAAACATCACCAGTTTGGGTGCGACATACTGCGCATTAAGCTGCTGCTGAAACACTTGCGACCAGGTATCTTCGGTATCCGCCAATACGGTACCGACAAAATCCATGGCTTCCTGCTGTTCCGGGGTTGGATTCTCCAGACCTCTGGTTTCAGCCGGCTGTGACTGTGATGTCACCTGCTTGGTGGCCTGATAAGCCTGTTGAGGATCGACTCCAAAAAACTTCCAGGCCACAAAAGCCACCACCAGTCCTAAAATACTGATACCACCTGCTTTAGCTCCGGCTCCACCACGACGGTCTTCCACATTGGTACTGATACGACGTCCTTTCCAGCGCATAGTGAGATTCCTTATAGTTTGCTTTCAGCTTATCTAGCCAGCCTTGGGATTATGCCTGCTTTGATTTCGGCCTCATCTTTTGAATGATTGCAATCACAATGAACACCAATAAGCCGGCGACAAAACCAATCGCCAGATTAATTAAAGTCGGCGTCACTGCACCAATAATATTGCCCATTGCAGGAAGGTGTTGTACATAATCGACCGAATCTTCAGTAAAATGATGAAACCATGGAATGGTATGGGCAATAATCCCGCCACCCACCAGGAACATGGCAATGGTTCCGACAATGGTCAAAGTTTTCATCAGCTTGGGAGCAAAAGCCAGCAAACCGCGTCCAACACTTTGTTTGAAACTCGATGCCTGGTCGGTGAGGTACAATCCCAGATCATCAATTTTGACAATCATGGCAACAAAACCATACACCCCAACCGTCATTAAAATTGCAATGGTGGAAAGCACCATGACTTTGGTACCAAAAGCGGCCGTCGCCACTGTACCCAGTGAAATGACCACAATTTCAGCCGACAAAATAAAATCGGTACGGATCGCCCCTTTGATTTTTTCTTTCTCGAACTTGGCCAAATCGCTTTCAATGGCATTGAATTCAGCTTCAGCCGCTTCCTGAGTCGTGGCTTTTTTATGCTGCAAACTGTGCAGTACTTTTTCTACCCCTTCATAACAGAGAAACAGACCGCCAATCATTAATAAGGGATTAATCAGCCACGGCGCGACCACACTAATCAGCAAGGCCAGAGGCACCAGAATCAGTTTATTCACAAAAGAACCTTTGGCAACGCCCCACACCACAGGCAGTTCACGTTCCGCACGTACGCCACTCACCTGTTGGGCATTGAGTGCCAGATCATCACCCAATACCCCTGCGGTTTTTTTTGCCGCCATTTTGCTCATGACCGCAACATCATCTAAAACAGTCGCAATATCATCTAATAATATTAATAAGCTGCTCGCCATTCTTGTTATCCCTAAAGTCTCTATCTTGCATTTTAAAGATAAATATTTAAAAAAACTGTATCAACATCATTAAATTGTTCTTATTTTTTCAATGATCTGTTTTTATAGTGCCTGACATTCAAAAACATTATGCCGTACAATAGCGCAATACATCAGCATATAAGTATGTAGTGTTCACTACTTTGGAATAGAGAGATAATGAGTAATCAAGACAATCGTCCTGTTATTTTGACTGGCGACCGCCCAACCGGACAACTTCATTTAGGTCATTTTGTGGGTTCTTTACGTTCACGCGTAGGTTTACAGGATTCTCACCATCAACATCTCCTTCTTGCTGATGCTCAAGCGTTAACCGACAATGCCGATAACTTTGAAAAAGTACGTCGCAACATTATTGAAGTGGCAACCGATTACCTGGCGGTGGGCATTGACCCAACCAAAACGACGATTTGTGTTCAGTCTTGCTTGCCGGCATTGAATGAACTGACCATGCTGTATCTCAACTTTGTCACTGTGTCCCGTCTGGAACGTAACCCGACCATTAAGTCTGAAATTCAGATGCGTGGCTTCGAGCGCGATATTCCGGCAGGTTTCCTGTGCTATCCGGTTGCACAAGCCGCTGACATTACCGCGTTCAAAGCAACGGTCGTTCCGGTAGGTGAAGACCAGATTCCAATGATCGAACAGACCAACGAAGTCGTGCGCCGTTTAAACCGCCAGATCGGTCACGAGATTTTACCTGAATGCAAGGCCCTGCTTTCAAATGTCGGTCGCTTACCTGGATTTGATGGTAAAGCTAAAATGTCGAAGTCTTTGGGCAATACCATTGTGCTGGATGCTTCTGACAAGGACATCAAAAAAGCTGTGAATGCCATGTATACCGATCCAAATCACTTGCGCATTGAAGATCCGGGCCAGGTGGAAGGCAACGTGGTATTTACCTATTTAGATGCTTTCGATACCAATAAAGAAGAACTGGAAGAGTTAAAAGCACATTATCGTCGTGGCGGTTTAGGCGATGGCACCGTGAAAAAACGCCTGGAAAGCATTTTAAAAGAGCTGATCGGCCCTATTCGTGAACGTCGTATGGAATTACAGAAAGACCCAGACTACATCATGGATATCTTGAAAACGGGTACGGATAAGTGCCGTGACATTACCCAGCAAACCCTGGACGAAATCAAATCAGGTTTGGGTATGTTCCATTTCTAAAGCCTGATTCATGAAAAGCCTTTCGTTGTTGAAGGGCTTTTTTATAGATGATAAATGTGCAACATGTCACACTTACTCATGGTTATTAACCTGAATTAACACAACTTTACTCAAAACATCATGAAATGACTCTGCGTTCATTTTATTATGATTCCAATGCTTAGAGCTGTCATAGTTCTAACATTCTCCTTAACCGAACTGTGCAAACAGATTCGTTGTTCTACGCAATGATCACCCCAATCATTGCGTATTTTTTTTGCCTGATTTCAGGCAAGCATGAGTTTCAATCCATAAAAAAACCCGCACGAAGCGGGTTTTTCACATTCACAACTTATGCATGCTTATGACGCATATGCGGGAACAAAATTACGTCACGGATACTTGGTGCATTGGCAAAGA
Source organism: Acinetobacter sp. T_3_1 (assembly GCF_025377055.1). Lineage (NCBI taxonomy): Bacteria > Pseudomonadati > Pseudomonadota > Gammaproteobacteria > Moraxellales > Moraxellaceae > Acinetobacter > Acinetobacter sp. T_3_1. The sequence goes on from NZ_JACHVD010000017.1 coordinate 39,597, forward strand.
TCATCACTAAACGGTCAATACCAATCCCCTCACCTGCTGTAGGAGGAAGACCGTACTCAAGTGCTTCAATAAAGTCTGCATCATAGTGCATGGCTTCATCATCACCGGCATCTTTTTCAGCCACCTGCGCCTGAAAACGCTCTGCCTGGTCAATCGGGTCATTCAATTCCGAGAAGCCATTGGCCAGCTCACGGCCACCAATAAAGAATTCAAAACGGTCCGTAATATGCGGATTTTCATCATTACGACGCGCCAATGGAGAGGTTTCCGCTGGATATTCGGTAATGAATGTCGGTTGACGCAGTTTGGTTTCAACGGTTTCTTCAAAAACGATGGTTTGAAGTTTACCCAGGCCAAAACCAGGTTTCACCTGTTCTTTCAGTTCTTCCTGAATAAATTTAGCCAGGAATTCCCGGTTAGAAACATTTTCAGGCGTGAATTGCGGGTTATGCTCAAGAATGGCATCGAACATGGAAATTTTCTTGAATGGACCTTTGAAGCTATACACTTCATCGCCATAAGGAACGTCAGTTGTACCCAGGATGTCTAGCGCCAGTTTCTCAAGCATATTTTCAGTTAAAGCCATCAAGTCTTTATAGTCCGCATACGCCTGATAGAATTCGATCATGGTGAATTCCGGGTTATGACGGGTCGAAACCCCTTCGTTACGGAAGTTACGGTTAATCTCGAATACACGCTCAAAACCGCCAACCACCAAACGTTTCAGGTAAAGCTCAGGTGCAATACGCAAGAACAATGGCATGTCCAACGCATTATGATGGGTTTCAAATGGACGCGCAGATGCACCGCCTGGAATTACATGCATCATTGGCGTTTCCACTTCCATGAAACGCTCATTGCTTAAATAGTTACGAATACCGGAAACCACTTTGGCACGAATTTCGAAAGTTTTACGGGTTTCTTCGTTAACGATCAGGTCAAGATAACGTTTACGGTACTTCACCTCGGTATCGGTCAAGCCATGGAACTTGTCTGGAAGCGGGCGCAATGACTTGGTTAAAAGTTCAAATTTTTCAATATGGACATACAAATCACCTTTACCAGAACGGCCGATGTAGCCTTCAACGGCAATGATGTCACCCAGGTCTAAGCTCTTGATGGTTTCCAGTACTTCAGGTGCTAGTTCTTTACGTGCAACATACAGCTGGATACGGCCAGTCATGTCCTGAATCACGATGAATGAACCGCGGTTCAACATTACGCGGCCTGCAACTTTTACATAAACCTTTTCGCCAGCTTCAATTTCTTCTTTAGATTTTTCAGCGAATTGCAATTGTAAATCTTGTGCATAGTGCTCACGCTTAAACGCGTTTGGCCATGGGCTAATACCAGTTTCTTTTGCTTGGTCTTGAATCTGCTTTAACTTGGCATGACGCTGTGCAATTAAATCGTTTTCGGAAATGTGTTGTTCAGAAGTCGATTGAGCGTTATGTTGCGTCATCTCTGCCTCAAATATGTGTAAAAACGGAAGTTGCATAGCATAGCAGATTTAGTACAAATTTCGAATGACTTATTACCCTACAAATGCACGGATTTGCTAAAACAGCTTGCTTTATTTTATCTGGCTAAGCTTCGGCAAGCTGTTTGACAATCTCAAAGCCTTTTTTAAACCCGTTTTCCATCATTTCCCGATATTCCTGAGAAGTATCCACTTCCACGCTGAGTCTGGTTTTTCCATCTACCTGCTCCAGAACATATTTCTCTAAAGCACCCTTCCATTTTTTAACTTCTTCACTATGCAAATCTTCAACACCCTTACGAAGCATACCTAAATGTTTAAAGATCACCACTTTCAACTCTTCCAGCTGCTCAATGGTAGCGACCATGCCATTATTGTCAGCATCCAGGAACAAGGTTTTACCGTTGACTTTCCAATCCGAACGAATGATGGAACCGGGAGAAAAATAATACGTCCATTGACTATAACTCTCCGGCTCCCATAACACCTGCCATACTTTTTGGGGTGTGGCTGCAATTAAAATTTCATAGCTTAATTTTTCCATAGCGTCGTCAACTCAGAAATATGCTCTCCACAAAAGTAGCGAAACTATTTTTTACATCCTAGCCAGATTTTGTTATTGAATACCGATTTGAACAATTAATAACACCAAGTATTTGTTTTTAATTAACAATTTATTTTGTAATTGAGTTTATTTGATTGATCTGAAATACATCTTAGACCAAAAGCTAACTTCTTTATACAGCCAACTGACTTACAATGAACACAAGAAAATAGTTGAAAAGTAATCTATTTAACTGTTTCTATCTTTGTGAATAAAGAAAGTATGAACTAAAAAAATGACGACATGCCCTTTAAAAATCCTGTTTTTACATGGACTCGATTCTTCGCGTGAATCGACCAGATTCCATGCGATTGACGCCGATCATAAATATTGTATCGATGTAGATTATCGCAACCTGAATTTCCAAACCGTCGCTAATTTTTACCGGGAAACTATTACCAAAATTCAACCGGAAATCCTGATTGGTCATAGCTTGGGTGCCTATTGGGCCCTGAAAATGTCAGCGCTCTGTAAAATTCCGGCGATTATTGCCAATCCTAGCCTGAGTCCAGACTTTCGTACAGATTATCCGCCTATTAGTGAAGATGATCTGGAACACGATATTGCACAAATTGCCTATCTGGAATTAGGCGATGAAGAACTGGATATGTATGCGGTACAACAGCAACTTGAACCCTATATGCAGGTTCAGACCGTCGAAGGTGGGCATCATCGTTTAGCCAGTCCGGAAAATATCAATAGCCTGCTCCAGCATATGCAGACACATTTTTTGAAAAAATAAAAAAGCCTTGGAATAACCAAGGCTTTTTTCACAGGGCCTAATCAAGCAACAGCTTGTTCCGGCTGTGATTTGTTATCTAACACAGACCAAATGTCCAAGCCCAGGTCATTATGCAAATCTGGCAAGTCCAGAAAAACACTTGCCCCTAAAACTTCATGCTTGCATTTATTCACCAACTGTTTGACAGCTTTTAGCGTACCGCCAGTGGCTAGCACATCATCCACAATAATGATTTTTTGCGGCTGAACGTCAGCTGACATTTCCAGACGGTCCATACCGTATTCCAGGCTATAACCGACGCCAACAACCGGCGGCGGTAATTTTCCTGCTTTACGAACCAGCAATAAACCTTTACCCAAACGTTGTGCCAACAGGCTTGCCAACACAAAACCGCGTGCTTCAACTGCAACAAAACTGTCGACTTCTGCCAATTTTTCAGCAGGAATACTGGCAATTAAAGCTTCAGTTAATAACTCAATATTTCCCATAAATAATGGAGTCAGGTCAAAAAAGCAGATACCTGGTTTTGGGAAATCCTGGACAGTACGAATGTTAGACCACAAAGTTGTAGACAGATTGCTCATGGGAGAAAAGTATTTAAAAAAGAATGAGTGAATTTTAACGCTTTATTAGGCCCATGACCAGTAATCGCTTACTTTTAAGGCACAATAAAAATAGTCACAAAATTATAACTTACTGATTTATTGGGTTAATTTTTTAAATAAATAATAGGTATAGATTTATCTAATCTTATAATAACAAACACAGTCATTTTTTTCTGCACGACCTTAGTCTAAAGAGGAATGACCTGCTTTCAACAGGCGATAGCCAAAACCTTGTTTTTAGCAAAATTTTAAACTTCATGATGAACTTATATGGATTAACTTCTGCCTCTTTCCCTGTTTTAAAGACAAGTTTTGTCCTCATAAGCAATTCTGGTTTCAATTTCTGCCTTTAAACTCCGATATTCGCTTTACATTGACGATAGAACTGCGTAAAAATTTGCTTGAATATGTACATCGAAAATCATATCGATAAAGTCACACGGTATATGGAATTTTACTGATCGCACATTTTTGAAAGTCAGTATTTTGGAGAGTCAAATGAAGAAGTATCAATGCATCGTTTGTGGATGGATTTATGATGAAGCTGAAGGTTGGCCACAAGATGGTATTGTCGCGGGTACCAAATGGGAAGATATCCCGGATGACTGGACCTGCCCGGACTGTGGTGTATCAAAAGTTGATTTTGAAATGGTAGAAGTCTGATTATTGATAGCAAAGACCATAGTGAATGGTCTTTTTTTACGTCTTATAGAAACCCGTCTGGAGAATAATATGCATCCTATCGTCATCATTGGTTCTGGTATGGCCGGCTATACCGCAGCACGTGAATTTCGCAAGCTCAATCCCGAACATGAGCTGGTCATGATCTGTGCAGATGATGCGGTAAACTATGCCAAACCGACGCTTTCCAATGCTTTAGCTGGAAACAAGGCACCTGAACAAATTGCCTTGGGTGATGCATCTAAAATGGCAACCCAACTGAATATGCGTATTGAAGCACATACCTGGGTAAAAGAAATTCAAGCGGCCCAGCATCAGCTTGTTTTAGAAAAAAACGGACAACAAACAATTCAGCCTTATGCCAAGCTGGTGCTTGCGGTGGGTGCTCATCCTGTTCGCGTAGCCATTGCAGGCGATGGCAGTGATGATATTCATGTCGTCAATAATTTAGAAGACTACAAGGCATTCCGTAAGAACCTGGATCAGCATCACGATAAACGTGTGGTGATTTTAGGTGCCGGTCTGATTGGCTGTGAATTTGCCAATGATTTGCAAAACACAGACCATCAAGTGACTGTGATTGATTTGGCTCCTCAACCTTTGGGACGCTTGTTACCTACCCATGTTGCAACGTCTTTCCAGGAAAAACTTGAAGATACCGGCATTCACTTTGTTTTGGGTACTACGGTTGAAAAAGTCATCAAAGTGGAAAAAGGCGATTATCTAATCACGTTAGCCAATGGCCAGTCTGTGGTTGCCGACGTTGTACTTTCTGCGATTGGTTTACACCCAAATCTGGAGTTGGCCAAAACCGCTGACATTCATTGCAGTCGCGGTATTTTGACCAATAGTCATCTTGAAACCAACCAGGCAGATATTTATGCCATTGGGGACTGTGCCGAGGTTAATGGTTTATTGTTGCCTTATGTCATGCCAATCATGCAACAGGCGCGCGCGTTAGCGAAAACCCTGAACGGTGAAAAAACCCATGTGCATTACCCGGCAATGCCAGTTGCAGTCAAAACCCCTGCTGCACCGCTGACAGTACTTCCAGCACCTGTGGATGTTGATGTAAACTGGGAGACAGAAGAACTTGAAGATGGCATGATTGCCAAAGCTTTGGATAGCGAAAATACATTACGTGGTTTTGTCTTGTTGGGACCAAGTGCTGCCAAACAGCGTTTGAGCCTTACTAAACTGGTACCAGACTTGCTTCCTGCTGCGGTTTAAGGTTTTAACACCTAGGACATTTTTTCAGCAAAATGTCCTTTTTTAGGAAAACAATAATGAATAGCGCACTTAATTTTACGGGTTCTCCCTATACATCTTTTATGCATGAAACCAAAGTCAATTTAGGCAATGGCGTTGAACTTCATGTGGAAATGGGGGGAGATCCTGAACATCCAGCCATCATGCTGATTATGGGTTTAGGTGCGCAAATGTTGTTTTGGCCTGATTTTTTCTGCAAGTCGCTGATTGACCAAGGTTATCGCGTGATTCGTTTTGACAACCGCGATATTGGCCTGTCTTCCAAAATCCGTCACTCGGGTCCCCGTCTCAACACCCTGAAATTGATGGGACGTTTTGCCTTGGGCTTACAAAATCAAGGTGCGCCATATGACTTATATGATATGGCAGAAGATGCGGCACTACTGATTGAGCGTTTGGGACTGCAACAAGTCTCGGTGATTGGTGCTTCCATGGGGGGCATGATTGCGCAGATTCTGGCAGCCAAGCATCCACAAAAAGTCAGTAATTTAGGCCTGATGTTTACCAGTAACAATCAGCCGCTGTTACCGCCGCCTTTTCCCAAGCAGCTGCTTAGCCTGATTGGCAGACCAGAATCAACGGATGAAGAAGGCATTGTCAACCATAGCGTAAAGGTGTTTAACATTATTGGTTCTCCAGGATATATCAATCAACTGGAAATTATTCAGACTGCACGCAAATTATATCAACGAAGTTATTACCCAGCGGGTGTACTTCAACAGTTTTTAGCAATATTATGTACAGGTTCTTTGCTACAATTGGGTAAGCAAATTCAGCAACCTACCCTTGTGGTACATGGCTCTCGTGATCGTTTATTGCCACCGAGTCATGGCAAAGCAGTTGCAAAGGCAATTACTGATGCGAAGTTTGAATTAATTGATGGAATGGGGCATGATATCCCACCGCATTTTATTCCATATCTAAGCGGATTATTTGCTGATCACTTTAAATCAAAACATTAGGACACTATGGCTGCATTACCCTCTTTAAGACAGCTGTCATACCTCGTTACACTGTCTGAAACGCTGCATTTTACTGAAGCTGCGCGCCGTTCATTTGTGACCCAGTCAACTTTGTCAGGCGGGATCATGGAGTTAGAGCGCTTGCTAGGTGGAGTACTTGTTGAACGCGATCGCCAAAATGTGCGTTTAACTCCGCTTGGCGAACAGGTTGTTGCCCGAGCCCGTGTTCTATTGGCAGATGCACAAGACTTGATGCGTTTAAGTCGTGAAATGAGCGAACCCTTAACAGGTGATTTACATTTAGGGATTATTCCTACAATTGCGCCTTTTATTTTGTCTCAGCTTCTAGATGAAGTGCATAAGCAGCTTCCTAAAATTCAGCTGCACTTGCACGAAGCACAAAGTGAAAAAATTGTCGAAAAACTCGAACACGGCAATCTGGACATGATCGTGTTGGCCTTACCTTTTGACACGCGTGGCTTAAAAGTTGCCGAAATTGCAAAAGAAAACCTGTATCTGGTTTACCATAAAGCGGATCAGAATGCCCAGAATGCCCGTAGTCTGGATGATCTGGATTTATCGCGCTTAGTGTTACTTGAAGAAGGTCACTGCTTACGCAACCATGTATTAAGTGCCTGCCCAATTGGTGAACGTAAAAATGATCATCGCTTAAAAGCAAGTTCATTACCAACACTGGTCGAAATGGTTTCTTCAGACCTGGGCTTTACCCTGCTTCCTGAGATTGCCATTCATACCCATATGATTAAAGCCAATTCCGATTTAGTGGTTAAATCTATCGAGGAAGCGCCAAGTCGTACTCTCGCCTTGTTGACCCGTAAAAGCACACCATTGCAAAGCGAGTTTGATGTACTGCTGCAAATTTTGCAAAAGATCACCCAGGATCTTCATTAAAAGATTCAACTTATTAAAAGGAGCAGCTGCTCCTTTTTTTATGCTTAATAGAAGTATGCAGGCTCATTTTTCTAATGAAATGCCTGCTTTTTTCATAAAAAAAGGTTTACCCCCCGGATAAACCTTGTTTGAAGCAAATGGAAAAACTCTCATATGTGGATGAACGAAAAACCCTTCTTCAAAAATTGCTCACTTCTGAATTGCAAAACCACTCGAAGCAAGCTTATTTTATTCAACTATTCCAGTACTTTATATCCCTGATAATAGGTATTTTATGTTTCATTCTAAAAATAAAGGTAAAAAAATAGCTTATCCACCCAGATAAGCCATGTAAGGTAAAATATTTCTATTACTATGATTGTAATAAAAATATTGTAGCCCTTGGAGTTGAAATAGTCTTGCCGGGTCACCCAAACAAAAAGTGTTATTATGCTATAGCGTTAAAATCACTTTTTATATCCCTATAATTAGGTATTTTTCATTATTTATAAACATGAATAAGCTTGGAATAAAAGCAAAAAAAACAAATCACAGGATAAATCATAATAAAATACTTTTTTATGTAAATATTCTTTATTGTACAGATACTTAAATTTACTATAATTTTATAAATTCACTAGTTTCAGGGATAGCAGTTTCCTCATTTTTATCACACAGTAACAAGATAAAATATAAAGCCACTGAGAGTACCACCTTGTGGGTGAACCAATATTACCTGTTCCTATCATGATGATAGAGGATCAACCTTTTTTTAATTATCCATTAGAAATGATTCTTATGAGATTGGGTTATCCGAAAGAATTAATCATGAGTACCCAAAATCTAGCCGAAGCTGAAACGTGGTTGCAGCAGCATTTACCCAACCTGATTTTTATTGATGTGACAGTCGAGCCTACAGCAAAGCTTGGCTTTATAAAAAAGTTAAAACACATCCATCCTGATAGCTATGTGATTGCAATATTAGCCCAACAGCAGACCGCATTACTCTTCAATGCCATTCAGTCTGGTGCACAAGGATATGTTTTTCATCTTCATACGGAAGCAGAAATGCTCAATCATATTAAAAGTACCCTACGTGGAGGAGCTCCCATCCATCACGATTTAGCCCAATACATTTTGTCTCATCCAACTAAAGGTATTGAAAATAAATTCAGGATTGAAGAAAACCCTACGCTCAGCCTAACAGTGATTGAATCTGAAATTTTAAATCTGGTCGCAGCCGGTTTAAATCCACAGCAAGTGGCAGATCAAACCCATATTCCGCTGTATAAAATTGAAGGCAATATTAAAAATATCTACAGAAAAATTGCCAGTTTAGACTCTTAACTTTTAAATTTAGGATGATTGATCCGGAATAATTGATGAGTAAATCAATCACCTCAAGGAGTCCGAAGACTCCTTGAGGTGATATGAAGGACACTGTTCCGGATTATTTGATCAGCTCTAATAATATACGCTGTGCATTATGTGCTTCTTGCCCTTCCGCAACCTGAGCACGTAACCAGGTACCATCACTTTGCAGTAACCACGCTTGCTGGTTATCTTTTAAATAATTCAGCAAACCTTGCTGGTAAATGCGTTTTTTCAATGCCGCATCTTCAATCGGGAAGCAGGCTTCGACACGATTGAACAGGTTTCGGTCCATCCAGTCTGCACTTGAACAGTAAATCCGGCTATCTCCTCCGTTCAAGAAGTAATAGACACGGGTATGCTCAAGGAAACGTCCAACGATGGAACGGACCCGGATATTTTCAGATAGGCCAGGCAAACCGGGACGCAGGCAGCAGATCGAACGGATAATCAGATCAATTTGTACGCCGGCTTGAGAGGCTTCATATAATTTATTGATCAGTTGCATTTCCGTTAAGGCATTCACCTTGACAATAATTTGCGCAGGTTTACCGGCTTTGGCATTGGCAATTTCATCATCAATGAAATTAATCAGCTGGGTATGCAGGGTGAAAGGTGCATGCAATAACTTTTTCAGTTTTGCCATTTTCCCCATACCCGTTAATTCCTGGAAAATGCGGTGCACATCTTCACAAAGCTCTTTGTCCGTGGTTAGCAAACCATAGTCGGTATAAATACGGGCATTGCCGGCATGGTAGTTGCCGGTACCCAAATGTACATAACGCACCAGCTTGTTGTTTTCACGGCGTACCACCAGAATCATTTTGGCATGGGTTTTATAACCGACAATGCCATACACCACCACTGCTCCGGCTTCTTGCAGTACATTGGCGACAGCAATGTTGGATTCCTCATCAAAACGGGCACGCAGTTCAATTACCGCCGTCACTTCCTTGCCATTGCGCGCCGCTTCCGCCAAGACCTGAACAATTTCAGAGTCCGGACCACTTCGGTATAGCGTTTGCTTGATGGCTAAAACTTGCGGATCACGTGCAGCTTCACGCAGTAAATTAATGACCGGGGCAAAAGACTCAAACGGATGATGGAGTAAAATATCCTGCTTCTGCATGGCAGAAAAAATATTTTCAGATTTTTTCAGCACTTTCGGAATCACAGGCGTATGCGAGTCATAGCGTAAATGCGGACGCTTAAAATTGGACAACAATCGCGCCAAGTTAACAGGGCCATCGACCTTATACAGTTGTTCTTCTTCGAGATCGAACTCATCCAGCAAATAGTCATAGATATGTTTCGGACAATTATGGGTCACTTCCAGACGTACCGCACGACCAAAACGACGCGAGTTCAGTTCCCCTTTTAGGGCTTTGGCCAGGTCTTCCACATCTTCGTTTAAGGCAAGGTCAGCATTTCGGGTCACGCGGAACTGGTAACAGCCGGTTGCCGTCATGCCCGGGAACAGGTCTGAAACATGTTCATGAATAATCGCAGACAACATCACATGATGCTCTTTCCCCCCGGTGAGTTCATCCGGCAAGCGTACGACACGAGGTAATGAACGCGGTGCAGGCACCACAGCCAGGTCAATCTGACGGCCAAAAGCATCTTTACCTTCCAGGGTCACAATAAAGTTGAGGCTTTTGTTGACCAGACGCGGGAACGGATGTGCCGGATCAAGGCTGATCGGTGTCAGTACCGGCGCCACCTGCTCCTGAAAATACTTTTTCACCCAGGCTGACTGTGCAGGTGTCAGTTCGCCACGGCGCAAGAAACAGATATCTTCTTCACGCAATTTAGGCAAAATTTGTTCATTTAAAATGCGGTACTGACGCTCAATTGCCTCATGCGTGGTTTTGGAAATGATCTCCAGCACCTGTTTAGGGGTTAAACCGTCCGGGCTATGGCTTTCATTGCCTAAATCCAGTTGCTCCATCATCCCCGCAACACGAATTTCAAAAAATTCATCCAGATTACGGGAAAAAATAAGCAGAAAATTCATCCGCTCAAGCAAAGGATGCAAAGGATCGACCGCTTGCTCCAACACGCGCAAATGGAAGTCGAGAATAGAAAGCTCACGATTAATGTAGCGATCATTATATGCGTATTCTATTTGCGCCGGAGTCGTATTAGCAGCCGTATTCATACCTAACCTGTAATTGTTCGAAAGTAGCCTGTATCTTCATAAGTATGCTTCAAATTTATGACAATTTCATAAAAAAAAAGCCCAAATTACTGGGCTTTTTGAAAATAAATCTTAAATTAGGGAATATGGCTATAACGCATATATTTTTGAATCATCCGCTTGCGATATTGCAGCTTTCTATCTTGTTGATGATCTTGATAATATTTAGGGTTGGGCAAAATGGCTGCTAGAAATGCGGCCTGTTCACGACTCAGGCTTCGCGCACTTTTACCAAAGTAATGCTGGGTGGCTGCTTCTATGCCATAGATATTGTCGCCAAATTCTACCGAGTTGAGATAGACTTCCAGAATGCGCTGTTTTGACCACATCCGTTCCATCATCCAGGTGGCAACCGCTTCCTGCCCTTTACGCAGGAAAGAGCGTTTATTGTATAAAAACAGGTTCTTGGCCAGTTGCTGGGAAATGGTAGAACCGCCGGCTACCACCTTACCCTTGTCTTTGTTGCGTTCCAGGGCGAATTGCATGCCCTCCCAGTCAAAACCTTTATGCTGCAAAAACTTTCCGTCTTCCGCGGCAACCACGGCATGTTTCATATAATTGCTGATCCGATCATAATCACGCCAATCATGTTTAATCGGTTTCGAAGGTTCAGACCAGTAATCCAGACGCATCATCATGGTGGTGTCCACCGGATGGGTGCGCCACCATAGCAAACTTGAAAAAATCCACAGTTGAACCAGAAGCACCAGACTGACAAGTATTAACAAACTACGAACAATAAAAGCTTTCATGTCAGTGAGTTACTCCAAAAATCTGTTTTTTTCGTGCTAAGCTGGATGCTGAATATAGCAAAGATTATAAAAGAATAGCATGGCCGAACTTTCTCCCCCTTCCATTCAAAGCAAACCTGAAGTTCATCTGTGGTGGCTGACGGCAGTTTTTATTGCCATCAATGTCGGTTTATTTCTCTGGCAAGTCCTGAGCGGAGTCAATATTACGGCTCCCAGTCTGGTCGATGCGATTCATTGGGGTGCTGATTATGCACCTTTAACCTTTTTAGAGGAACCCACTCGCCTGTTTACCAGCATGTTTTTTCATTTTGGCCTGATTCATTTAATGCTGAACATGTGGGCGCTGTATATTTTTGGCAGTGTGGCCGAACAGCTTTTAGGCCGGTTTTATTATCTGGGACTTTATATTCTTGCCGGTCTGATGGGCAGTTTACTGAGCGGTTTCCTCGATATTCAGAATACCTTTGAACTTTTGCAAAGAAATGACTCTAAACTTTTCCCAACTGTCAGTGCCGGTGCATCAGGTGCGGTGATGGGGATTGGTAGTGCATTGACTGTTTTATCCTTATTGCCTATGTTACCGAAGCAGCGTTTTATTTTAGATAAAAAAACCTTGCTGATGATTATGGGCATCAATTTATTGATTGGCTTTACTATTCCCGGAATTAACAATGCCGCACATATTGGCGGCATGTTGATGGGTGCTGTGCTCACGGCGATTTGGTATGTGGGACAAAGAATACATAAACCGAATTTGGCTTTTGTGGTGGGGCTAGCTGTGGGCATGATCAGCTGTTATCTGCTGTATGCTTACTGCATGCAACAAGTGCAGATTCTGGAACCGGTCTGGCGGCAAGTATTGGCCGCCATGCGGACACAACTGCATTTTTAGATTTTCCAGTTTAGAGAGAAATCTATTGATTCATCTCTCGCAAACTTTGCAGTGGCGGAATATCACAGAGATAACTTAAACGATAACGACCAATCAGCGCACACAGCACCGTCATGAGTATGGGTAAAATCAGCCAGATTTGCCAGTGGGCCTGAATCAGCAGATTCATTTTGTAACTGGCAATGGCACTGATCACTTCGGCAAACAGGCAAGATACAATTCCTGCCATGAATCCCATAAAGCCAATTTCCAGGGTCATCATCTGCTTGAGCTTTTGCTTGGAACTGCCGAATGAACGCAGCAAAGCCACTTCACGTTTGCGTTCATCCATCAACAGGTTTAAACAGGCAATTAACACCAGAATCCCCGAAACACTGACCAACAGCGCCAGAATGGTAATAATTTGCACCAGCACATTCACCAGGCGTTTGACCTCATCCAGAATCAGGCTGACATCAATAAAAACGGTGTTGGAAAATTGCTGAATTACCGACACCATCTGGTTTTTATCCTGTTCCGGCACGTAAAAACTGCCTAAATAGCTGCCGGCATTTTCATCCATGGTGTTGGGCGCAAAAATAAAGAAAAAATTCGGACTGAAACTTTCCCATTCCACACTGCGCAAGTTCACCACCTTGGCCTGAATCTGGCCTTCAGGCAGGCTAAAGGTGAGCCGATCGCCGATTTTAATGCCCAGTTCTGCTGCGGTTTTGGCTTCAACCGACACTTCACCGGGATGTTTCAAGGCTGCCGTGCCCTGCAGGATAATATTGTCCACCGGATATTCTGTGGTCTGGGTTAAATTCAGTTCACGGCGTAAAGAATTGTTGCTTTTCACCAGATCTGCCGCAAAAGGCTGATCGTTCTTTGCAACCAGGCGACCACGAATATTGGGATATAAGGGCGTGCTTGGCCAGCCGTGTTGTTTCATCTGAGCTTTGAAGGCAGGCATATCAAACGGCGGCAGACCATACACAAACTGGTTGGGAGTGCCTTCCGGCAATTGCTGTTGCCAACGCTCCAGCAAATCGGTCCGCAACACGGTCAACACTGTCATCAGACTCAGGCCCAGTGCCAGAGCGGTAATTTGAAAAGCGGTTTGATACGGCACCCGCACATAGGCTGAAATTGCCCCTTTCAGGTTTTTGATGAACTTTAAACAGCCCCAGATCATTAAATAGAGGATGGTACACAGCAGCACAATCGCCCCCATCACCCAGGCGGTCAGCACAAGATTTTCAGTCAGCACAATACTGAACAGTGCCAAGCTGGCTGTGCCCATCACCAACATCCAGAGCATTGACTGTACCGATTTTTCCTGTTGGCGAATGACCCGAATTGGTGGGGTATTGAGTAATTGCCACAGACTGGGAACAATGAATCCCAATAGCACCACAGCACTGGTCAGCATGGCAACCGGCAATGGTCCCAGCAGCATTTCCCCGGCAGAAAACTCAATCTGCAAATTTGGAATCAGTTGCAGCATCAGTTGCAGCAAACCATAGCCCAGTGCGATTCCAGCCAGACTGCCAATCGCTATGGCAATCATTAAGACCACAGCCAGCAAGCTGAGATAGGCATTGAGAATCTGCCCTCGTGTCGCACCGATGCAACGCATCAATGCAATATTGTCCTGATTTTGTTGTACATAACGCTGGCTGGTCAGGGCAATTGCAATCCCGCACAGCAAAATGGTCAAGATATTGCTCAGTTGCAGGAAAGTATCCAGATTGGCAATCGGCTTCATTAAACGGGTATTGCCTTCGCTGGCATTTCTTAACCTGAGGCTATTTTGATCGTCAGCAGTTTGTACCTCATCGGCTGATTTAGATGAATTACCTTGCTGAGACTTCTTGAAATTTTGCTCAAACTGTCTGGTCTGCTGAGGGTCTCCTGCCATCAACAACCGGTACTCGGCACGGCTGCCCACCTGGATGGCATTGGTTTTGGCTACATCGCTGCGGGAAATCATCACCGTTGGCGAAAAGCCGGAAAAGCCCAGTTCCTGATTGGAATCATGCTCAATTTTTGCCGTAATCTTAAACTGCGCATCGGCAATATTGACTGTATCTCCCACTTTAACCTGCAATAAATCCATGGCACGTGGACTCATCCAGACCTCGCCAGGCTGGATGGTTTGTGCCTGTGGCAGGACCCGCAGCTCCCCGCGCAAGGGAAATGCCTGATCGATGGCTTTCACATTCACCATGACAAACTGATCCCAGGTATGAGCCATTGAACTGAATGCGGTGACTTGGGATTGTTGCAGTTTTAATTGTCTGGCCTGATTCTGCCACTTTTGTTCCAGCGGCTGATTGTCGGTCAGCACCAGGTCTGCTGCCAGCATTTCTGCGGCCTGGAGCGCCACAGCATTTTGAATCTGTTCATTGCTAAATTTCAGCGCAGTGGTGGCACTAATCGCCAGGGTCAAGGCAATGATCAGCAGATAAACACCGCTGCTTTTAAAGCTTTGCGTCAGCAGTGGCCGAAATAATCGATTCATTTCAGTCCTCTCCCAAGCCATGTTCGATCAAATGGCCATCGCACAACTCAAAATGCCGCTGGCATTGCTGGGCCAATGTTGAATCATGGGTCACCAGCACCAGCGTGGTGCCAAACTCACGATTCAGCTGAAACAGCAGCTGTTCAATTTCCTTGGCCGTTTGTGCATCCAGATTACCGGTCGGTTCATCGGCAAAAATAATTTGCGGGTCGCTAATTAAGGCACGGGCAATCGCCACCCGTTGCTGCTCGCCCCCCGACAAGACTTTCGGCGTTTGCTGGGCCTGGCGTTCCAGGCCGACTTTTTTCAGCAAGGCCAAAGCCTTTTTTTCCGCTGCAGCAAAGTTAAAATTCTGCTGTAAGCGTAGCGGCAACATGACATTTTCCACCGCCGTTAAATGCGGTAACAGCTGAAAGGACTGAAATACAAAACCGATATTTTTTAAGCGCACCAGCGCTCGCTGTTCTTCATTCAATTCGGTAATCGATTGCCCACAGACCTGCAATTTTCCTGAACTGGCCTGATCCAGCGTCGCCAGAATACCCAGCAGGGTCGATTTACCTGAACCGGATCGTCCAGTAATTGCTACCTGTTCACCACGATGAATATCAAAGCTGAGATTCTCAAAAATGCTGAGCTCTTTTTGGGCAAATTTGATCTTTTGGCTAAGCTGCTGTGCAGAGATAATCACTTGTGGCATGATGGAATGGTCGCTATTAACGTGGGTCATAAAATCCCTATATGCAAAATCGCAATCTGAAAACTCTTGTATTGCCTTGCTTGGCCATGCTCAGTCTGGGTCTTACTTCAGTCATGGCATCTGCTAAAACCATTATGATTGTGGGTGACAGTATTAGTGCGGGTTATGGCATACAGGCACAGCAAGGCTGGGTAACATTATTACAGAAACGTCTAGACCAACAGTATCCGAAACAGCATAAAGTGGTCAATGCCAGTGTCAGTGGTGAAACCACCAGTGGCGCCGTGGCACGCCTGCCCAAATTGCTGCAAACCTATAAGCCACATATTGTGGTGATTGAACTGGGCGGGAATGATGGTTTACGCGGTCAGCCACCGCTCTTGATTCAAAAAAACCTGGCGACTTTAGTGCAGCACAGTCAAAAGGCAAAAGCCAAAGTCATTATATTTGGAATGAAAATTCCGCCCAATTACGGCACTGCTTATAGCAAGGCTTTTGAAAAAAATTACAAGATTGTCAGTCAGCAGCATAATGTGAAATTGCTGCCATTTTTTTTAGAAGGTGTGGCTGGCAAGAAAAGCCTGATGCAAGCCGATCTGGTTCATCCCAATGCCTCTGCCCAAAGCATCTTGCTGAACAATGCTTATCCCTATATAAAAGGCGCTTTATAAAGCGCCTTTTATAAATCCTGACTTTTGATTTTTAAGTTAAAAATCAAAGAAAGTGACTTCACCGGTTTCAAGTGAGTACTCTGCGCCCACCACTTTTAACTTGCCTTGGGCAATCAAATTTTCCAATACCGCAGAACCGTGACGCAACTGGTTTACGGATGCAAAAACGTTGGAACGTACGGCATGTTTGGACAGTTTATCCAAGTCATCTTTAAGTTCGGTTTGCATTAAAATTTCAACTGAAGGACGTACCCGGTTCACAATTGACATCAAGTTGGCAGATGGCGGAGCTGCTGGATTGGTCAATGCCTCAATGGTGGAATGAATGGCGCCACAATGGGTATGCCCCAAAACAATCACTACAGGACAGCCAAAACTGTCTGCCGCAAATTCAACACTACCGACTTGTGATGGCGCAACAATATTACCAGCTACACGAATCACAAATAAGTCACCTAGCCCCTGGTCAAAAACCATTTCAGCCGGTACACGTGAGTCTGAACAGCCTAATACAATTGCAAACGGTTCCTGGCTTTCTGCCATTTCTGCACGTTGCTGGTGAGACAAAAGTTTAGAATGCGTCGTTTCACCATTTACAAAACGCTGGTTCCCTTTTTTTAAACGATCTAAAGCTTCTTCTGCTGTTAGCATGCTGGTCTTCCAATGTTTTAAAATGTTTTAAGTTGGAACATTTTAATGCCATGAAAACCGAAAGTCACTTGCAAAAAATCATAGCTGTTCAGTTTCTGACTGCGTTACAAAATATTTTTATTGGGTCCAAAAAAAGACACAGTTCACATTTTAAATCTTTCCAGTTACCGGGTTCAAAAAACAATTCAGTGACATTTCTTTAATAATATTTACAATAAACTACAGACATTTAAAAAAATTAGATGCTGTCTGAAATTAGATAATTTTTTATTCTTAACCTATAAATATTATCGGCATGAGTCTTCAAGGATGATCATCAATGACACAGCCTGGTTCAAATTTTTCTCGATTTGTACGTAACCTCTGTCTTGTTACAGCCTGCTGTTTTACAGGCATGGCTATGGCTCAAAGCACCAAACCGAATACAGAAAAAATAAATTTGCAAAACTATCTGGTTCAGGAGCGCAATGAAGCCGGGTTGAAAGCCAAAACCATTCAAGTCGGTGAGATTAGCTGGGCTTATAATGAAGGGGGATCACGGCAAAAACCGACCATTCTGCTGATTCATGGTTTAGCCGGGAATCGGGACAACTGGAATCGGGTGGCCCATTTTTTAACGCCTTACTATCATGTCATCATTCCCGACTTACCCAATAATGGTGAAACCAGAACGCCTGAAAACTTTGATGCTTCTGTACCCAATGTGACAGAAAGCCTGCGCCGTTTTGTTGAAGCCATTGATGTAGAAGACAAACTGAATGTGGCCGGCCATTCCCTGGGCGGATCGATTGCCACCGTCTATGCATCACAATATCCATTTGATACGCAAAGCCTGTTTCTGCTCAATAGCGCAGGTATTTATACCCAGGCCAAGACCCGCTATTCCAAAGACCCAGTGACCCTGAAACAGCTGATCGTGTCTAAACCTGGCGATCTGGAACAGGTGATGCATCGGGTCATGCAAAATCCACCCAGCTTACCCAACGCCGTAAAATCTGCCCAGGAAAACTACCTGATTACTCAAGCAGCAAAAAATGGCAAGCTGATCGATCAGCTGGTGGCACTGAACCGTATTTATACGCCAGAATCCTTTGCCCGTCTTACTCGAACGGTAGAAGCCCCTACCCTGATTCTTTGGGGTAAACAGGACAAAATTATTAATGTTGAAGTGGCAAATGAGTTAAAATCGTTATTGAAACGCGCTGAGGCTCCTGTCATTCTTAATAATGTAGGACACATGCCCATTTTGGAAGCAGAGCAGGAAGTGGCGGCACATTATTTACCCTTTCTTGCCAAAACCCAAAAAATGAAAAACCCGCTGGCAGATAAGCTTATTCCACTCAATTAATTTTTCCCGAGACAGTATGCAAAAACATCCCATGATTGAGCAGTTGATTGAAGCTCATCTTGACTTTTTAGACCAAGAGTTTTCACATACTGCAACAATTCAAACTGAATTCCTGAATTTTTATCAGTGGTTTAGAAAAAATCCGCTGCAACAGATCTGGTCTTTTGAGCAAATCAATGCACTGTTGCAAAAGCAGGTTTTAGCCACCCCCGCGAGCAGCTTTTTAATTGAGCAGATTACGGAACATCTGCGTTTTGCCCTGGTTCATCCGCTCAACGAGAGCACTAAAATAGCCGATGTCATTCCAGTTTTAACCATCGACAAAATTGCCCAATATGTCGCGAGCAAAAGTGCTCACCGCCAGCGCTTAATTAAAACGGTGGTCAATAATCCTGCTTTTTCTGCCATGATTAGCCAGCTCATTCAGCACTCCATTCAGGACTATGTGGATAATTCGGTCATGGCCAAACGGGTTCCTGGCGTGTCCCGTTTTATGAAAATGGGCAAATCGGTGTTGGAAACAGTGACCGATTCAAATCTGGATGAAACCGTTGCACATTATTTGCAGAAGAATATTTTAAAACTGAGCCAAATGAGTGAGCATGTTTTAAATCAACACTTTGATGACGAAAAGCTCTATCATTTTCAGGCCAACCTTTGGCATAAAATCAAGGATATGCCTTTAACGGTACTGAAAAATTATATTGAAGTTCAAGATCTCGGTAACACGGTGAATTTAGGCCATGAAATCTGGGATCACATCCGCCAAACGGATTACCTGAAACAGCAAGTTCATGATGGGATCTATGCCTGGTACATCCGCAACCAGGAACGCCCGTTTGATTTATTGTTACGTGACCTGAATATTGATGAAGCCTTGATTCAACACGAATTGCAGCAATTATTGGCACCTATAGTGCAAAAACTGGTTTCATCTGCATATTTACGTGAACGTGCCAGAACCTATTTAGAGAAATTCTATTATGCTGAAACGGCACAGAAAATTTTAAACCTTGATGCCTCATAAGACCGATATATAAAAAGCCACATCATGCGTCTTTCTTGCCTCTTATAAAAAAACCTCCGTAATGGAGGTTTTTTTATAAATCATTTGCGCTTATTTAAAATAAGCACCTTCGGTGTTGCTATGATCCGTTTGGTCAACTACACGCATCAATTCAGGAACATGCTGTTTCAAGGTAGTTTCAACGCCTTGTTTCAAGGTCAGGTCAATAGATGAACAGCCTTGACAACCGCCACCAAATTTCAGTACTGCAGTTAAACCGTGTTCTTCATCTTCCACCACTTCAACCAGTGCACAGTTACCACCATGGCCTGCAAGTCCCGGGTTAATTTCAGACTGAAGCACATAGGTAATGCGCTCTTCTACCGAGGCATCTGGACCTACACGCGGCACTTTAGAATTTGGCGCACGGAATGTCAGCTGACCACCAAAACGGTCTTTATTGTAGTCAATCACGGCATCCAGCAAATACGGAATGGATGGAGTATCAATAAATGCCGGAAAATCCGGGTAATCCTGTTTATAGTCGGTTGGAACAACTTCGTCAGGTGCACTATATGCCATACAACATTCAGCACGTGGCGTACCAGGATTTTCCACAAAAACACGCACCCCAATACCTGGTGTATTTTGCTTTTCTAACAAATCCTTTAAATACTCTTGAGCAGTCGGAGTAATCAATAAGTTTGGAATCTCTTCTGCAACTGCAGTGCTGGTGTTCTCAGTCGACATAACAATTTTTCCTCAAGCTGAAGTGTCCATTTTAACTGAAGATGTGGGGTAATTTCATAAATTCAACTAAAATTGTCGGATTTATTGTGAAAGTTCCACTTAAGCTGCCATTTAATGGCATTATGAACAATAGATTTTGAAATGTAGAACTTGCTTTTATGTTGGATTTACCTTTTAACCATACCGTTACCCTGATTCTTATTACCGTTATTATCTCGCTGATTGCGTTTTCAAATCAGAAAGTCATGAGCCGACTCATTTTCTGGCCGCCGGCAATGCAGCGTGGACAATATGATCGTTTTATTACCCATGGTTTTGTGCATGCAGACGGGACTCATCTGCTGTTCAACATGATTACCCTGTTCTTTTTTGGCAGCGTGATTGAAAGTTTTTATCGGCAATATATGTACGATTTGGGCTTTGTGCTGTTTTATTTGGGTGGCCTGATTTTTGCCATTTTGCCAAGCTATCTAAAGCATCGTAATGATCATCGCTGGGCCAGCTTGGGTGCCTCTGGTGCGGTGTCTGCCGTGCTGTTTGCCTATATTCTGTTTGAACCGTGGAAATTGATCTTTGTATTCTTTATTCCTGTACCGGCAATTATTTTTGCCGTGCTGTATGTGGCTTATAGCGTCTGGTCAGGCAAACGCGGCAACTCCAACATCAACCATAGTGCGCATTTATGGGGAGCGGCGTATGGGGTAATAATGACGATTATTATTGAACCCCGCCTTATTGGCCACTTTTTGAATAAACTGATGCAAGTGCCTTTTTAAGGTATTTTTCAGAATAGGAACACCCGGTATTTAGGCTTTAAAAACACTTCGCTGGGTTTGTTCAATAAAGAACATTCGAATATTTAAAAAATTAAGGAGCTTAATGCTCCTTTTTTGCTGCGTATATTCAATAAAGATTTACATAATTTTGTCATTAAATGCTACCCCACAAATCATTTTGGCATAGATAATGTAGACATCTGTATATAAATGCGCAAAAAAAAGAGATCTTTTGCATGTCCACTTCATTAAATGGTCTTCAATTCCCCATCAATCCCCACAGCAAAAAAGCCAGTACCACCCAAACAGGCAAAGAAATTATTGCTGAAGCCCTGTCTATTGTTGATAACAAGTCATCCATGGATGCACTTGCCGAAAAAAATTGGCGCAAGCACTATCCGATCTATTTCAAGGCCTTGGTAGAACACGGTATTCGCACCATCAACAATTCCATTACCATTGCCAAACAAGGCTTGCATAAAGCCCATCATAGCTTTGATTTTTATCGAGATGGTCAACGCTATTTATTAAAAGACATCATGAAAGATGTCGATACCGCCACCTTGTATACCATTCAGCTCAAAGGCGAAAGTGATATTGCACCAGAATGGTATGTTCCCTATAAAGGACAAAAGTTAAAAGGTCAGGCTTTACTGGATCAAATCCAGATCTGGCAAGATGCAGGTATTATTGAATGCAGCCATGCGGATGCCTTGCGTACGGCACAGGCCCATCCGGAATGGTTTGATCTTTCAGACCGTACCATGGTGCTATTTGGTGCAGGGTCTGAAGCCGGTCCGCTCACCTGGCTGGCACGCTGGAAAGCCAATATTATTGCCGTAGACTTACCCAATACCCGGGTGTGGGACAGAATCCTCAACACCATTCAGCAAGGCAACGCCACACTGTATGCACCTTGCACGGAAAAATTGGCAGAAGATACCTCAAGCAAGGTACTGAAAGAAAAATTAGGCGCAGATTTACTCACCCAAACGCCTGAAATTGCCCACTGGTTAAGCCAAAGTGAACATCAGCTTGATTTGGCAGCTATTGCCTATCTCGATGGTGAAAAACATGTTCGTGTTGCCATGGCCATGGATAGCATCATGGAATATGTCAGTGAGCAAAAATCGGACACCAGTTTAATGTTCATGTGCACGCCAACCGATGTCTATGCCATTCCGAAGGAAGTGGTCGAAGCGTCTTATGACAAGTTCCAGTGCCGTTCCAAAGTCCGTCAGCTTCTGAGTAAAGGCATTTCAACCGTTACCGCCCAGCGTTTTTTCCAGCAGAATCTACACACACTCATTCCTTCCGACAATGGTCAGGAATATGGCATTGCGGACTGTCTGGTGGTCGAACAAGGTCCAAACTATGCTTTGGCCAAACGGATCCAGCAGTGGCGTGCCACACTGGCGCGTCATTATGGACAACGGGTCAGTATTAATATTGCGCCGTCTACCACAACCCATTCAGTGACCAAAAATCCGTTATTAAAAGCCGCCTTCAGTGGTGCCAGCCTGTTCGATGTGGAATCGTTTAGTCCAGAAACCACCAATGCCTTAATGGCTGCGTTATGGATTTATGACCTGCGTCATCCTGAATCGGTTGCAAACCCGGAAACCCATCTGGATCATCCGCTGGAACTGATGATGAAAGGTGCCAACCATGGCGGATTATGGCGGGTGCCTTATTTGGCCCGCACCGCTTTGCCTTTTGCCGCACTGTATGGCTTTGCCAATGAAAAATTGCCGATTAAGAAGGTGCTACGCAAGATAAAAAAATAAGGTAAATTTATTCTCTGTCGATGAATATTTTTATCATTTTCTTTTAAGATCACTCCTCCTTGCAGGAGATGAGTATCCTCAGAATATATTCTGAGACGCCAGGGAGAGGTCATTTTTTACTGTACTAAAAGGTACATATATTAATAAAATCCTCCAGCTCTTACGAAATATATTTCTCATCCCCAAGGCAGGAGGAACTTCTCTCTTTTAAAAAGATGAGTAGTTCTGCTAATCCAGGAAGAGTTTATTTTTAAAATCGAGTACTCCTTAAAAACAAAAAACGCTGCAATTGCAGCGTTTTTTGTTTTCAACAGAAGTCTTAAACGAACTGTAAGAATAACCAGTACAAACCACCAGATAAACAGATGGTCGCCGGCAAAGTGAAGATCCATGNCAACAGAAGTCTTAAACGAACTGTAAGAATAACCAGTACAAACCACCAGATAAACAGATGGTCGCCGGCAAAGTGAAGATCCATGCAGATAAAATGGTACGCACCATTTGCAAATTCAAGCCTGATTTATTGGCTACCATTGTACCTGCAACCGCACTGTTCAAAACGTGGGTTGTCGATACAGGCATACCCAAACCATCAGCAGCAGCAATCGTTGTCATTGCAACAAGTTCGGCTGACATACCTTGACCATAAGTCATATGGTTTTTACCAATACGTTCACCTACAGTGACCACAATACGTTTCCAGCCCACCATCGTACCCAGACCTAATGCCAGGGCAACAGCCACTTTCACCCAGGTAGGAATATACTGAAGGAATGAATCCAGGTTTTTACGATATTCTTTAACCAACTTGCTTTGATCTTTTGACATCTCAGGAAGCTGCTCAGCTTTATCTAAACGCTTAAACGCAGTCGTGCTGAGATACATATCATTGCGGATCGCAGAAACTTCAGCCTCTGGAATATTGTGAATATCACCATATTTGGCAACACGGTCACCCAGATGATCGGTCAGGCTCGCTAAAGCAGGAACCACTTCCGGGGTCACTTCTTTGGTTTGAATATATTTGGTAATGACAGCACGTGCCTGAGCATCCGCAATATCTTCATGCTGCGGATAAATAGCTGTAGCCGTTTGCTGAGACAATTGCTCAAAAGACTGAATATGTGCATTGTCTAAATTCTTGTTTAAAGAATAAGCCAATGGTACACAACCAATCAAAATCAGCATAATCAAGCCCATGCCCTTTTGACCGTCATTTGAACCATGCGCGAAACTCACACCGGTACACGTGAAAATCAAAATTGCACGAATTAAAGGTGGCGGCGGCTTGTTCCCTTCAGGCGGATGAAAGAGCTCCAACTGTTTACGGAAGATTTTTTTCACCAGTAAAAACAGGACAGCAGCAAAAGCAAAACCAATCAGCGGAGAAAATAGCAGTGCTTTACCCACTTTCATCACCTGCTCCATATCTACGCCGCTTGCGCCAGCGCCGGAGTGCAGGATGTAGTTCATAATACCCACACCTAAAATCGAACCGATTAAGGTATGTGAGCTTGATGCCGGAATACCCAAAAACCAGGTACCCAAATTCCAGAGAATCGCAGCGATCAGCATGGCAAAAACCATGGCAAAGCCTGCGCCTGAACCGACATTCATAATCAGTTCTACAGGTAATAAAGCAATAATACCGTAAGCAACAGCACCACTTGCCACCATCACCCCAAGGAAATTACAAAAACCTGCCCACATTACGGCAACAGGGGCAGATAAGGCATTGGTATAAATAACAGTTGCGACTGCGTTGGCCGTGTCATGAAAACCATTAACAAATTCAAAGCCTAAAGCAATTAATAAAGCAGTCGCTAAAAGAATAACGGAATATAAACTTAATGCTGGCACATGCGCCAAATCGGTTGAAAGCTGAAAGCCGATATACACCAAAGTTGAAATAATAACCGTGAGAAACACCGGCATAAAAAATTTCGGTGTAGCAACATGCACATTCGTCGATTTCGCTGGTGCTGATGGCACCTGATCTTGGACGGGAGGAATACTAGAATTCATGCAGACGGTTCAAAGGGATAATAAAATCCCTCATATTGTTCAATTTAATTATGACAATTATATGACAAAGCGGTGTCATATAAAGCAATTTTTCATACTTTATTTGGCACCTTCCTCGCTAAAAACCCGAGAATAACAGTCAACTTAAACAATTAAAATCATATACTTATAGTAAAACCTCAGTCATTTCTCAGGCTACCTTAGCCATTTCCCATAATGTTACAAAGCATGAAATATAAGACCGCCGGACATGCGAATACGGCAAGCTCAGTCAGCTTGAAGCATATTCATTACAACTTGATGAAGGATTTATTACAGAACTATCAACAGGCTAGTTTAAATTTAACCCGACTATTTATTCGGCAAGCCCATCATGACGCTTAGTAAATAAACTGAATATCAGAAAAAATGAACTGATTTCTGCTAACATATATGCCGATTTTATATTCCATCGGATTGGGGTTATTTATGTCCACGCTTGCCACCCTAAAAGAGCTGCTCGCTCAACGGATTCTGATTATCGACGGTGCGATGGGCACCATGATTCAGCGTCACAAACTCGAAGAAGCTGACTACCGTGGTGAGCGTTTTGCTGACTGGGCATCTGACCTGAAAGGCAACAATGACCTTTTGGTACTGACACAGCCGCACATTATTCAGGGTATTCACGAAGCCTATCTGGATGCGGGTGCGGACATTATTGAAACCAACAGTTTCAACGGCACCCGTGTTTCCATGTCGGACTACCATATGGAAGATCTGGTTCCCGAGATTAACCGTGAAGCGGCACGGATTGCCAAAGAAGCTTGTGCAAAATACTCAACTCCAGACAAGCCACGTTTTGTAGCCGGTGTACTTGGCCCCACATCACGTACCTGCTCAATCTCGCCGAACGTCAATGACCCGGCTTTCCGTAACATCACCTTTGATGAACTCAAAGAAAACTATATTGAAGCTGCGCATGCGCTGATTGAAGGCGGTGCAGACATTCTGCTGATTGAAACCGTATTTGATACCTTAAACTGTAAAGCGGCTATTTTTGCGGTAAAAGAAGTCTTCAACCAGATTGGTTATGAACTGCCATTGATGATTTCAGGGACCATTACCGATGCTTCAGGCCGTACTTTGACCGGTCAAACCGCAGAAGCATTCTGGAACTCGGTGCGTCACGGTGATTTGTTATCAATTGGCTTTAACTGTGCTCTTGGTGCAGATGCCATGCGTCCACACGTAAAAACCGTGTCTGACGTTGCCGATGTATTCGTGTCTGCCCATCCTAATGCCGGCTTGCCAAATGCTTTCGGCGGTTATGATGAGACTCCGGAAGAAACGGCTGCCTTCCTGAAAGAATTTGCAGAAAGCGGTTTAATCAACATTACTGGTGGTTGCTGTGGTACCACACCGGATCATATCCGTGCCATTTACCATGCCGTTAAAGACATCAAACCGCGTCAATTACCTGAAACCAAACCGGCATGCCGCTTAAGCGGTTTAGAACCATTTAATATTACAGCCGATTCGCTGTTCGTGAACGTGGGTGAACGGACCAACGTCACCGGTTCTAAAAAATTCCTGCGTTTAATCCGTGAAGAAAACTTTGCCGAAGCTTTAGAAGTTGCACAGCAGCAGGTTGAAGCCGGTGCGCAAATCATCGACATCAACATGGATGAAGGCATGCTCGATTCAGAAGGCGCAATGGTGCACTTCCTGAATCTGGTCGCCTCTGAACCTGAAATTTCCCGCGTTCCGATCATGATTGACTCATCTAAATGGGAAATCATTGAAGCGGGCTTGAAATGCGTACAAGGTAAACCGGTTGTCAACTCGATTTCCCTGAAAGAAGGCTATGACGAGTTCGTCCATAAAGCGCGTCTATGCCGTCAGTATGGCGCTGCCGTGATTGTGATGGCCTTTGACGAAAATGGTCAGGCAGATACCGCTGAGCGTAAGAAAGAAATCTGTAAGCGTTCATACGATGTTTTGGTGAATGAAGTCGGCTTCCCGGCTGAAGATATTATTTTTGACCCGAACGTGTTCGCGGTAGCCACCGGTATTGAAGAACACAATAACTATGCGGTGGACTTCATTGAAGCGACCGGCTGGATTAAGCAGAACCTGCCACATGCCATGATTTCAGGCGGTGTGTCTAACGTATCGTTCTCTTTCCGTGGCAACGAACCTGTACGTGAAGCCATTCACTCGGTATTCCTTTACCATGCCATCAAGCAAGGCATGACCATGGGTATTGTGAATGCTGGCCAAATGGCGATTTATGATGACATCCCAAGCGAGTTAAAAGCTGCGGTTGAAGATGTGATCCTGAACCAGAACCAGGGTGAAAGCGGTCAGGAAGCGACTGAAAAGCTGCTTGAAGTGGCTGAGCAATATCGCGGTCAGGCAGGCGCTCAAAAAGCGGTTGAAAACCTTGAATGGCGTAACGAGTCAGTTGAAAAACGCCTTGAATATGCATTAGTGAAAGGCATCACCACTTTTATTGATGAAGATACTGAAGAAGCACGCTTAAAAGCCAAACGTCCGCTCGATGTGATTGAAGGTCCACTAATGGACGGCATGAACGTGGTTGGCGACCTGTTCGGTTCAGGCAAAATGTTCCTGCCGCAAGTGGTGAAATCTGCGCGTGTGATGAAACAGGCTGTAGCCTGGCTGAACCCGTACATCGAAGCAGAAAAATCGGGCGGTGAGTCTAAAGGTAAAGTGTTGATGGCGACCGTAAAAGGCGACGTGCATGACATCGGCAAGAACATTGTTGGCGTAGTATTGGGTTGTAACGGTTATGACATTATCGACCTGGGTGTGATGGTGCCTGCGGAAAAAATCCTGCAAACGGCCATTGACGAGAAGGTCGATATCATCGGTCTTTCCGGTCTGATTACCCCATCTTTGGATGAAATGGTGTTTGTTGCCAAAGAAATGCAGCGTAAAGGCTTTAAGGTGCCGCTCATGATTGGCGGTGCAACCACGTCTAAAGCACATACTGCGGTAAAAATTGATCCGCAATATTCAAATGATGCCGTTATTTACGTGGCCGATGCATCTCGTGCGGTGGGTGTAGCAACCACCCTGCTGTCTAAAGAGATGAAACCTGCCTTTGTGGCAGAAACCCGTGCTGAATATGAAAAAGTGCGTGAACGTATTGCCAACAAACAGCCGAAAGCTGCAAAACTGTCTTATGCAGAATCGGTTGAAAATGGCTTGAAAATTGACTTTACAGCCAATAAGCCTGTGAAGCCAAACTTTATCGGTACGCAAACGCTGACCAATTATCCTTTGGAAACTTTGGTTGAATATTTTGACTGGACACCGTTCTTTATTTCATGGAGTCTGGCAGGCAAATTCCCAGCCATCCTGAAAGATGAAGTGGTGGGCGAAGCTGCAACTGACTTGTACAATCAGGCGCAGGCGATGCTCAAAGACATCATCGAAAATAAACGTTTCGATGCACGCGCGGTATTTGGCATTTACCCTGCCAACCGTTCAGGTGCCGATACAGTTCAAGTATTTGATGAAACTGGCACGACTGTTACGCATACTTTTGAGCATATCCGTCAGCAGTCTGACAAAGTAACAGGCAAACCAAATCTGTCATTGGCTGATTTTGTAGCCCCTAAAGGCGTGACTGAAGATTACTTAGGCGGTTTCACCGTTTCGATCTTTGGTGCAGAAGAACTGGCAAATGAGTACAAAGCCAAAGGTGATGACTACTCAGCAATTCTGGTTCAGTCGTTGGGTGACCGTTTTGCCGAAGCCTTTGCAGAGCACTTGCATGAACGTATCCGTAAAGAGTTCTGGGGCAACCAGGCATCTGAACAGTTGTCGAATGAAGAGTTGATTAAAGAGAAATATGTCGGTATCCGTCCTGCGCCAGGCTACCCGGCATGTCCTGAGCACTCTGAAAAAGCGCCATTGTTTGACTGGTTAGGTTCGACTGACAAGATTGGTACGCAATTGACTTCTAGTTTTGCAATGTGGCCACCTTCATCGGTCAGCGGTTTCTACTATGCCAACCCTGAGTCGCAGTATTTTAACGTGGGTAAAATCGCGGGCGACCAGCTTGAGGATTATGCGAAACGTAAAGGCTGGACTTTGGATGAGGCAAAACGCTGGTTAGCGCCGAATTTGGATGATTCGGTTCAATAATTTGCATTAAATCGATGAAATAAATCCCCTCACTTGAGGGGATTTTTTATGCTAAAGTTTAAAAACATATATAAATTCTTAAACCTATGAAAATAGAAAAAATAGAGTTAGAACTACTTGACTTAGATCATTACTCAGATTTAATGATTCTTCCTGAATTGATTGAAGATGAGCAAAATATTTATGCTGCATCAACTGTTTCATTTTTCAAATATGCTCGAAATTTTATAAATATAAATTACATACAAAAACCAGATATAGTACTAGAGCAAAGAGCTATTGATTGGTTTGGACCAACTTTATTATTTACAACAGCAGCTTTAACACAGAATCCTGAATTAGTATCAATAGCCCTTAATGTGCTCTCAGATTATATATCCGATTACTTTAAAGGCCGTAAAGAACCAAATATTAAGTTAAATGTTATGATTCAGAAATCTAAAGCAGAATATACAAACCTTAAGTATGAGGGTCCCAAAGACGGACTAAAAGAAATTGAAAAATTAATAGAGAAGTTAAAAAGATAAGATGCCTCCCCTAACTTTTAAAGATATTCATATACAATTTTGTAAGAAAATCGATGAACTACAGATTTATAATAATTTTACAGTTAGTTTGTCTTTTAAAAAATTAGCTATAGAGGATTGCATATACTTTATTAAATATATCAAAAATATGAAATATCAAGCTATCAAGCGAAGTCACTCTTATGAAGCTGATCAACTATTTCATATGCAATGTCTCTTAAATAGCCTATTATCATCATTAAAAATTTGGATATTTCTTGAAGAAAAAGATTATAAAAAGGCTTGGGATTCGTTAATAGATGCACAAGAGTACCTAATTGTTGCAAAGAAAATAAACCATTATGATGGTCTAATCAATTTAGAGAAACATCTTGAATCTATTGAAAAAAGCATATTTCCACAAAGAAAAATTTATCTAAGTGCTGCCTTCACATCATCAATTGGATATTGTTCTATCTGTAATAGAGAATTCTTTGAATGTGATCACGTCGAAAATAACATCTATTGTGGGCAACTATGCTTAAGAATAAAAGTTGAAAACATTAAAGCTAATCATGTTGCCTTAGTTGAAAATCCAGCTGACAGAAGGTGCATTGTTACAAGTTATGGTAAAGATAAATCTGTTATAGATTCATTTACTTTAGAAAACATTGAGGATAAAGATGAAGTCCAAGATGGTATTTTCCACGGTTATGTGTTGTCTTTTAAAAAGTTAGATTGGCATTAATTTTATAAATCCGCTTCCCCCCTCAACACCTGTCCATTATCAAACCGCAATACCATCAACCATAATTGAGCTAAAGCCTCATCTCTCATCCGATCAGCCTCTAAACCTTCTTCTGTAAAATGCTGACTTCCATCACACTCAATCACCAAATTGGCAGCAGGACAATAAAAATTTCCCTCACCCCAGCCCTCTCCCATAGGGCATAGGTATCTACACAAATCCCGAGCTTTGCGTTAAATTGAAGAGCATGCTCTTCAATTTAACATCTCTGGCTTAGATCAGCGTCTGGTTAAACGCTATAACAGCCTTGTAAAGCTCAATATGAATCCTCTCGCTTCACTTGCTCCCGCAATCAAAGACCTGGCTTCTGCCCAAA